>NZ_JBFBAM010000026.1:0-109075 GCF_040682195.1 Kutzneria sp. NPDC051319
AGACGTCGCAATCCACACCGAACCTGGAGGCCCTCCCTCATTTCAACATCATCGGCTCACGTGTCCACCCGTTCACAACCTCCCGGGGCAGTACAGCTAGACGGTGTGCCGCCAGCTGTAGCGGATCTGGTTGGTGCCGTCGTCGGTGTGCCAGAGCAGGTACAGGTAGGTCCCGTCCGGACGTTGCACGAACGTCGGGCCGTAGGCGCTGCCGCCGACGCCGGCGTCCGTGCCGGTCGGCCAGTACTCGCCGTCCGGGCTGATCGTGTAGTACAGGTGATCGTCGCCCGGCACGCCCTTCCAGCCCAGGTACAGGCCGCCGTCGTAGGCCGCGAGGGTGGGGCTGCCGCTGGTGGAGCCGGAGATGGGCGGGCTGAACGTCGTCCAGTTCTCGCCGTCGAACGAGGACGAGTAGAACAGCCGGTTGTCGCCGGGAACGCCCTTCCACGCTAACCGCAAACGGTTGTTGAACACCGTCAGCGCGGGGCTGTCGCTGGTGCCGCCGGGCACGATCGACGACGTCGACCAGTGCACGCCGTCGGCGGTGGAGGCCACGAAGATCCGGGTGTCGCCCGCGACCCCCTTCCAGGCCTGGTAGATCCGCCCGTTGAACACCGTCAGGGCCGGGCCGTCGCTGGTGCCGCCGCCGGGCATCGGGCTGGGCGTGCTCCAGTCGAAGCCGTTGCCGGACGAGGCCATGAACATTCGGCTGTCGCCGTCGACGCCTTTCCAGCCGACGTAGATCCGACCGCTGATCACGGTCGCGGCCGGATTTCCGCCCGTTCTACCCGGAAACACCTGCGGGCTGCCGTAAAGGCCATTGGTGGTCATGCCGTCGTCGGTGGTGTTGCGCCACACGGTGAAAATGTTGCCGTCGAGGTCGGCGGCCCCGACGCGACCGTTGACGGAGTAGCCGAGCTCGAAGCGCTGCGGCGAGCTCCAGTCGCTGGTCGCGGCACCGGCCGCACCGGCGGTCAGGCCGCCGGCCAGCGGGATGGCCACGAGAGCGGCGACGATTAGTCGTGTGATCCTCATGCCCAAGACGCTAGATCACACCATTAATTTTTCATTCAATTAGCCGCTGATCGTCTGGTAGAGAGCGAACAGCGCGAAGGCCGCGAAAACAAATCCGGCGATGCGCTGGATCAGTTGCGGGCGGACGCGGGCGCGGATCTTGCGACCGACGAGGACGGCGACGCCGGCGACGGTGACGAGGGCGAGCCAGGCGCCGAGGCCGACGGCGAAGGGGTGGCCGTAGTGGGCGGTCAGGCCGGCGGTGGCCAGTTGCGAGGCGTCGCCCCACTCGGCGGCGAACAGCACGCCGAAGGAGGTGAGGGCGGCCCGGCGGAAGGAGACCTCGCCGGCGCCGGAGCGGGCGGCGTCCTGCTCGCTGTCCTCCTCGGCGCCGAAGCCCTCGCGCAGCAGCATGACGGCGCCGACGGCGAACAGCACGGTGACGACGCCGGCGGTGACCCGTTCGGGCAGCAGGGTCAGCACGCTGCCGAAGGACACCGCGATCACGCACTGGACCAGGAAGGCCACGCACACGCCGAGGAACACGGGCCAGGCCCGGTAGCGCGTGGTGAGCACCAGGGTGGCGACCAGAGTCTTGTCCGGGAGCTCGACGGCGAGCACCACGGCGAAGGCGGTCAGCAGCACCAGGAATGTTGCGGCCACAGGGGTCTATCCCTCCCACGTGTGGCCCGGCGGGGGAAGACGCGCGACCCCGACCGGGCGCGATATCACCCGGCCGGAGGTCTCGTTCGCCCGCCGAACGGCGGGTGAGGCACCGGATTCCGATGGCGGAACCAGTATGTCGATGACCTCGCCGAAGCCGCCGAAATGGAGGGCGGACCTCGGGAACTACTCCCCTCAGGCAGGATTCATTGTAGCGTGCGCATGCGTGAGCGGGCCGCGAGTCGCGTCACAGGGTCCCGTCCCACCCAGGACCTAGGTCCCGGACGGACAGGACGCCGGGACCTGAGCGGGGACCCCCTCCCGGTGGCACTGTTCCTCACGTGGACGTACTCGATGTCGCCAGGTGGCAGTTCGCGATCACCACCGTCTACCACTTCCTGATGGTGCCGTTGACCATCGGGCTGTCCATTGTGGTCGCCGTGATGCAGACGGCCTGGGTGCGCACGGGGAAGGCGCACTACCTGGCGATGACCAAGTTCTGGGGCAAGCTGATGCTGGTCAACTTCGCCATGGGCGTGGTGACCGGCATCGTGCAGGAGTTCCAGTTCGGCATGACCTGGTCGGCGTACTCCCGCTTCGTGGGCGACGTGTTCGGCGCGCCGCTGGCGATGGAGGGCATCGTCGCCTTCATGGTCGAGTCGACGTTCCTCGGCCTGTGGATCTTCGGCTGGGAGCGGCTGCCCAAGCGGGTGCACCTGGCCTGCCTGTGGGCGGCGGCGCTGGCCTCGACGGCCTCGGCCTACTTCATCCTGTCGGCCAACTCGTGGATGCAGCACCCGGTCGGCATCCAGCTGGTGGACGGCAAGCCCCGACTCACCTCGATCTGGGCGCTGCTGTCCAACAACACCGCGATCGCCGCCTTCACGCACACCGTCTCGGGTGGGTTCGCCGTTGCCGGCACGTTCCTGGTCGGCATCTCGGCTTGGCACCTGTGGCGCAAGCACCGCGAGTCCACCGATGAATCGCTCGCGGATTCGAGAATGAGCACTGTGGACAACGCGGACCGCAGGGTCTGGTCGGCCTCGCTCAAGCTGGGCGCCTGGATCGGCATGGTGGCCTTCGCCGCGGTGGCGCTGACCGGTGACACCCAGGGCAAGCTCATGTTCGAGCAGCAGCCGATGAAGATGGCCGCCGCGGAGGCGCTGTGCCACACCGAGGCGCCGGCCAGCTTCTCGATCTTCGCCTACGGCGACGTGTCCCGGCCGGACTGCGAGAACGTCAAGAGCATCACCGTGCCGGCACTGCTGTCCTTCCTGGCCCACAACGACTTCTCCACCGAGGTCAAGGGCGTGCAGGACCTGATTCCGCTGTACGAGCAGAAGTACGGGCACAACTACCCGGTCGACCCGAGCCTGGGCGCGCTGTCCGGGCAGCCCATCGACTACGTGCCCGACCTGCCGGTCACCTACTGGGGCTTCCGCCTCATGATCGGCTTCGGCGGGCTCGCGGCCGGCGCGGCGCTGCTGGCGCTGTGGCTGACCCGGCGCGGCCGCATCCCGCGCACGAAGTGGTTCCCGCGGCTGGCCCTGCTGTCCATCGCCACCCCGTTCCTGGCCAACAGCTTCGGCTGGATCTTCACGGAGATGGGCCGGCAGCCCTTTGTGGTCGTGCCCAATCCGACCGGTGTGGACGGTGTCTTCATGTACACCGCGCAGGCCGTGTCGCCGGGCGTGGGCGCCGGGCAGGTGCTGACCTCGCTGATCGCGCTCACCGCGGTGTACGGCGTGCTGGCGGTGGTGGAGGTGTTCCTGCTGGTGCGCTACGCGAAGGCCGGGGTCGAGGGCGTCATGCCGCCCACCGACCAGAAGAAGTCCGACGACGACGTGCTCGCGTTCGCGTACTGAGGAGCCTGACGTGGACCTGCCTACCCTGTGGTTCTGGGTGATCGCCGCGCTCTGGACGGGCTACTTCTTCCTGGAGGGCTTCGACTTCGGCGTCGGCATGCTGACCAGGCTGCTGGCCCGGGACAACACCGAGCGCCGGGTGCTGGTGAACACCATCGGCCCGGTCTGGGACGGCAACGAGGTGTGGGTGATCGTGGCCATCGGCGCCACCTTCGCCGCTTTCCCGCCCTGGTACGCCACCATGCTCTCGGCCGAGTACCTGCCGGTGCTGCTCATCCTGCTGGCGCTGATCGGGCGCGGCGTCGCCTTCGAGTACCGCGGCAAGGTGGACAGCGACCGCTGGCGCCGCGGCTGGGACCTGGCGATCACGATCGGCTCCTGGATTCCGCCGCTGGGCTGGGGCCTGGTGATCACCGGCATCGCCACCGGGCTGCCGATCGGCAAGGACGGCGTGCTGGAAGGCGGCCTCAGCGCGCTGTTCACGTGGCCGGCGGTGCTGGGGGCGTTGGCGCTGACCGGGTTCAGCCTCGTGCACGGCGCGGTGTTCGTGGCGCTCAAGACCGACGGCGAGATCCGGCGGCGGGCGCAGGCGCTGGCGCTGCGGGTCGGGCCGTTCTGCCTGCTGCCGATGGCCGTGCTGCTGGTGCTGGTGCAAGTGCGCCAGGGAGGCCTGGTGACGATGGTGATCGCCGCGATTGGCCTGCTGGCCGGGGCCGGCGCGCTGGTGCGGCTGGCCGCTCGTCGTGAGGGCCAGGCCTTCGCGCTGCTGGGTGTGCTCATCGCCGCCGCGGTGATGTCGCTGTTCGGCTCGGACTTCCCGACCATCATCGCGTCCACTGTGGACCCGAGCTTCTCGATCACCGTGGCCAACGCGGCGTCCAGCCCGTACACGCTGGGCGTGATCACCTGGGTCGCCGCCTTCGGCACGCCGGCCATCCTGGTCTACCAGGGCTGGACGTACTGGGTGTTCCGCCGCCGCATCAGCGCGGCGCACATTCCGCCGGTGCACGTCCCGTGAGCCGCGGACCGCTGGGGGACCTCCCGGCGCTGTCGCCGACCACCCGCCGCGCGCTGGTGGTGTGCGGACTGCTGTCGGTGCTGAACGCCGTGGCCGTGGTGGCGCAGGCCTGGGCGCTGTCCTCGGTGCTCGCGTCCGTCGTCACCGGGCATGGCGACCGGCCCTTCGCCCTGCTGGCCGGCAGCGTGATCGCGCGGTCGGTGCTGGTGTGGGCGCTGGACACCATGTCGGCGCGGGCTGCCGCCGGGGCCAAGGAAGAGCTGCGGGCCCGGGCGTTGGACCGGGCCATGGCCCACGGCCCGGAGTGGATCGCTGCACGAGGGCCGGCCGAGCTGACCGTGGTGGCCACCAAGGGTTTGGACGCGCTGGACGCGTACTTCACTCGCTACCTGCCGGCGCTGGTGACCGCGACCGTGGTGCCGCTGCTGGTGGGCGTGGCCATCCTGGTCACGGACGTGCAGTCGGCGGTGCTGATCGCCATCACCGTGCCGCTGATCCCGCTGTTCGCCATTCTCATCGGCCGCTACACCGAGCAGCGCACGGCCAAGTCGGCCGACGCCACCGCGCGGCTGTCCGGGCACCTGCTGGAGCTGGTGCGCGCGCTGCCCGTGCTGACGGCGTTCGGCCGCGCCGAGGCGCAGACCGAGGCGGTGCGCCGGGTCGGGGAGCAGCACCGCAAGGCCACCGGGGCCACGCTGCGGGTGGCGTTCCTGTCGGCCTTCGCGCTGGAAACCATTGCCACGCTGTCGGTCGCGCTGGTCGCCGTGGACATCGGCTTGCGGCTGGTCGGCGGCACGCTCGGGTTGGCCACCGGGTTGCTGGTGCTGGTGCTGACGCCCGAGTGCTACCTGCCGCTGCGGGCCGCGGGTGCGGCCTTCCACGCCAGCGAGGACGGCCTGGAGGCCGTGCGCCGGGTCGCCGCGATCGAGTCGGTCGAACACGGCGGCGAAGCGCTGGCCGAGGGCGAGATCAAGGTGGATCGGCTGTCGGTGGAGCGGCGCGGCGCGCTCGCCCCCGACGGGGCCTCGTTCACCGTCCGACCTGGACACATCACGCGCCTGGATTCGCCCAGTGGCGCGGGAAAGTCCACCACGATGGCCGTGCTGCTCGGTTTTGTGCGGCCGACGCGGGGCCGGGTGACGGTCGGCGGTGTCGATCTGTCCACAGTGGATTTGTCGACATGGCGACGTCAGGTGGCCTGGGTGCCGCAACGACCGGCTTTCAGCGCCGAGATCGTCGCCGACGAGCTGGCCTTGGTCGGCGGCGACCTGGTCGGAGTGGCCGCACGGGTGGGTGCGGCGCACCTGCTGGAGCGGCCGATCGTGGAGCTTTCCACCGGCGAGCGGCAGCGGGTGGCCATCGCCCGTGCCCTGCTGCGAGTGGAACAGGGCGCCCGCTGGCTGCTGCTGGACGAGCCGACCGCGCACCTGGACGCGGCGACCGCCGGCCTGGTCATGGCGGCCGTGGCCGAGGCCGCCGACAACGGCACGGGCGTGCTGCTGGCCACGCACCGGATCGCCGCACCCGAGGACGCCGCCGTGGTCGTCGGCGCGGTGTCGGCCGCAGCCAAGGCCGGTCCGGCGCCGCGCCGGGCCCGTGTCACCGAGCTGCTGAACCGTCGGTCCATGATCGGCGTCCTGCTCGGTGTGCTGGCCGTGGGCAGTGGCATCGCGCTGACCGCCACCGCAGCCTGGCTGATCGCCCGCGCGTCCCAGCAACCGCCGGAGGCCGCGCTCGCGGTCGCCGTGGTCGCGGTGCGGGCGTTCGGCCTGGGCAAGGGCGCGCTGCGCTATGTGGAACGCCTGGTCACGCACGACGCGGCCTTCCGCCTGGGCGGTCGCCTGCGTGGGCAGTTGTGGCAGGCCCTGGTGCGCGTCGGCCCGGCCCGCACCACCACGCTGCGCCGCACCGACGGCATGCAGCGGCTGGTCGACGACACCGACACCGTGCGGGACCTGGTGCCCCGCGTGCTGGTGCCGCCGCTGGTCGGCCTGCTGGTGGCCGTTGGCGCCGTGATCTTGGAGGCGGTCGCGCTGCCCGCCGCCGGCGTGGTGCTGGCGATCGCACTGGTGGTGGCCGGTGTCGGCGGGCCGGCGATCGCCCTGCTGGTGGAGCGGCGCGCCACCTCGGCGCTGGCCGCCGGCCGGCGGGACGTCGGGGCCAAGGTGCTGACCCTCTTCGACGCCGCCCCCGACCTGATCGCCTTCGGCGCCGTCCGCCGTCGTCGGGCCGAACTGGCCGCCGCAGACGCCGAGCTGGCCGCCACCGCCCGGCGGCAGGCCCTCGGCGCCGGGGCCGCCAATGCCCTCGTCACGGCCTCGATCGGCGTGGCGACCCTGATCTGTGCCTGGCTGGCCGCCTCGGCCGCCGGGCTCGACCCGGTGCTGGTGCCGTTGTTGGCGCTGGTGCCGTTGGCCACGACCGAAGCGGTCGCGGCCATACCCCCGGCAGCTCAGCAGTGGGGTGCCCTCAGGTCCGCATATCAGCGGGTCACTGAGCTGACCGGGACTTGCGGGGAGGGGGGCTCGACTCGTCGGAAGAGTCCTTCTCCCCGCAACACCATTCGCTTGAACGACGCCGGCGGTCGCGGGCCGGACAAGGAAGGGCCGGGCGGGCGGGTTCGGCTTGCCGGCGTGGATGTCCGCTGGCCCGGCGCCGAACTCCCGACTCTTCGTGGTGTCGACCTCGATGTGCCAGCCGGCAGTCAGGTGGCCGTTGTCGGGCCGTCGGGGGCCGGCAAGTCCACGCTCGTGGCTCTGCTGCTGGGTTTCCTCGATCCCGACCGGGGCACGGCCGAGATGCCGGGCGTGGTGTCGTGGTGCCCGCAGGAGCCGCAGCTGGTGTCCACGACCGTGCGCGAGAACCTGCGACTGGGCGACCCGGAGGCCGATGACGAGCGGTTGCGCGAGGCCCTGAGGGACGCCCAACTCGACGCCTGGACCGACCGGCTGGACGTTGTCGTCGGCACGGGCGGGGCGGCGGTGTCCGGCGGCGAGGCGCAGCGGCTGGCCATGGCCCGGGCCCTGCTGCGGGCCGATCAGGCGAGCCTGGTGCTGCTGGACGAGCCCACGGCCCACCTCGACGAGCCGACCGCCCGCGCGCTGCGGCAACGGCTGCGGGAGCGGCTGGCCGGCCGTACCGTCGTGCACGTCACCCACCGGCTGGACGAGGCGGCCGAGGCCGACCTGGTGGTCGAGGTGAGCGGCGGCCGGATCCGGACGCGTGAGCGAGAGGCGGTCTAGGCTCGAATGCGAATCATGGATCCCGCACTCGCCAGCCGAACCCTCCAGGTCGCCACCGAGATCACCAACGCCGCACTGTCCGGGGAGGACCCGGATGCCGTGCTGCCGCTGGTGGTTCGGGGTGCGGCCGACCTTGCCGGCGCCCATTTGTGCCTGGTCGGCGTGCGCGGCGAGGACGACAAGCTCACGGTCGAGGCCGCGTACGGCGGCGTCGATCCCGTCGGCACGGTGCTGTCCGCCCGCTCGGTCGCCGCACGGGTGGCCCGGGGCGGGGCGCCGGTGATGGTCGCCGACTTCACCTCCGACCCGAGCACGGCGCCGTTCGTGCCGCCGATCCTGCGGCTGTACGGGCCGTTCGCCGTCGTGCCGTTCGGCACCGCCGAGCGGCGGCTGGGCGCGCTGGCCGTGTACCGGCGGCGCGGCCACGAGCCGTTCGGGCCGGCCACCGTGGACGTGCTCAACTCCTTCGCCGCCCAGGCCGGGCTGGCCCTCGTGCTGGCCGAGGGGGCGACCGCCCGCGAACGGGTCGCCGTCTACCAGGAGCGCGAGCGCATCGCCCGCGACCTGCACGACGTGATCATCCAGCGGCTCTACGGCGCCGGCGTGCAGCTCGACCTGATGAGCCGGCAGCTGGGCAACAAGCTCTCGCCGACCGAGGGCAAACGCTTGGCCGACGCCGTCGACCAGCTCGACCAGACCATCGCCGAGGTGCGGGCCACGGTCCGGTCGCTGCGCAACACCGACCCGCTCTACCCGTCGCCGGCGTTGTTGGACACAGCCCGGGCCGAGGTCGCCACCGCCGGCGAGCTGCTCGGCTTCGCCCCGACGTTCGAGATCCACGGCGACTTCGCCGACATGCCGCCGGCCGTAGCCGACCACGCTCGCGCCGCCTTGAGGGAGGCGCTGTCCAACGTCGTGCGCCACTCCGGGGCCAGCGCCGTCGCCGTCTCGCTGTGCCGGGACGACACCGGCCTGCACCTGAAGGTCGTCGACAACGGCTGCGGCATCCCGCCCGGCGTCGTCCGCCGAGGCCTGCTGCACCTGGAGGAGCGGGCCGAGACCGCCGGCGGCACCTGCGTGGTGGAATCCAGCGCCCGCAACGGGACCTCGGTGCGCTGGGAGGTTCCCCTCTAGGGCCTGGTCCGCTTGGCCACCCACGCGGCGGCCTGGGTGCGCCGTTCCATGCCCAGCTTGGCCAGCACCGCCGTGACGTAGTTCTTCACGGTCTTCTCGGCCAGGAACAGGCGTTCCGCGATCTGGCGGTTGCTCAGGCCGTCGCCGATCAGCGTGAGGACCTTGCGCTCCTGCTCGGTCAGCCCGGCCAGGTCGTCGGCGGGCTCGGGGCGGCGCATGCGCTCCAGCACGTGGGCGGTGGTCAGGGGATCGAGCAGCGAGCGGCCGGCGGCGACCTCGCGAACGGCCTGCACGAGGTCCTGGCCCCGGACCTGCTTGAGCAGATAGCCGGACGCCCCGGCCAGGATGGCGTTGACGAGCGCTTCCTCGTCGTCGAACGCGGTCAGCACGAGGCAGCGCGGGCCGTCGGGGAGGGCGCGGAGGTCCCGGCAGAGGGTGACGCCGTCGCCGTCGGGCAGCCGCATGTCGACCACCGCGACGTCCGGGCGGCGGGCCTGGGCCAGCACGAGGGCCTCGCCGACGCCGCCGGCCTCGGCCACCACCTCGATGTCGGCCTCGCTGTCGAGCAGGTCCCGCAGGCCGCGCCGGACGATCTCGTGGTCGTCGACGAGCAACACGCTGACCGTCACCCACACAAGGTAGCCCGCGACCCGATTTCGTGTGACACCGTTGACGGGTGGCCGAGAACACGCTGCGGATCAAGCCGGTCGTGAACACCGATCGGCCGGCACTGGCCCGGTTCATCGCCGGCCGCTGGGGGGCGGCCACCGCCGTGGCGCACGGCACCGTGTTCCGGCCCGCCGAGCTGCCGGGCTTAGTCGCGGTCAGGGACGGCCGGCTGGCCGGTCTGCTGACCTACGACGTCAGCGGCGACACCCTGGAGATCGTCACCATCGACGCGGTGACCCAGAACGGCGGCGTCGGCTCCGCGCTGGTCACGGCGGTGGCCGACGAGGCGCGGCGGCGGCGGGTGCGCCGGCTGATCGTCACCACCACCAACGACAACCTGGACGCGCTGCGCTTCTACCAGCGCCGGGACTTCCGCCTGATCGCCGTGCGGCCGGGCGCCGTGGACGAGGCCCGCCGGCTCAAGCCGCAGATCCCCGAGATCGGCCGGTACGACATCCCCCTGCGCGACGAGCTGGAACTGCTCCGCGACCTAGCCCCCGCGAGTCCCGCCTAGCGTCACACCGAATGTGTGAAACAGATTCATGCAGTTCGGTGTGACGCTGAGCGGGACTCGCCGGGGTGGGGTTAGCTGCCGGTGGTGAGCTCGCTGAAGACCTCGTCCCACGCGGCCGCCACCTGCCGGGCGCAGGTCACGGGCTCCACCTCGCCGACGCCCGTGCCGAGGCCGGGCATGGCGATGGTGCGGACGGCCGCGCGGACCGGCACACCGGTCTCCAGGCGGGCGTGCAGCCACAGCCGGAACACGGCGCGGGCGGCCAGGAACGGGTTCACGGTGTCGGCCGGCAGCTGCTCGCCGGCCTCACGCATGGTGGGCGCGCTGATCATCCATTCGGGCGCGGCTTCACCCGTTGGCACGATGATGGCCTCACCTACGGGGAGCTCGCCGCCGTAGGAGGCCAGCACGCCGCTGCGCACGTTCTGCTCCACCTCGGGAAACGCCCGCGAGTAGAGCGCGTCGATGCCGGCGCGCATCCAGCCGAAGGAGTTGGCCGGGCTGACCACGGCCTGCGCCTCGATGTCCAGCACGGATCCGGGGTGCACGCGGATGCCGGGGCGGTTCTCGGCGACGGTATGCCAGGCCCGCGCCAGCGGCGCCTCGACGGCGCAGAGCACGAGTTCGAGCGGCGGAGTGGCCAGGTCGCCCTCCGGGTCGGCGGTCACAGCCCAAGCATTGCAGGCGACCGACACGCCGCGTAACTGGGGAGGCCACCGTCCGAGTGGGTGATATATGCCTCAACGGCACCGTGTCGGGGCGGCGTCGTAGGGTGGAGGCGTGGCGCGCATCGGCTATTTCGGACCACAGGGCACCTTCACCGAGCAGGCCGTCCGGCAGCTGGCCGATTCGGACTCGAACGAGTTCGTCGCCTACGCGACGACCCCGGCCGTGGTGGCCGCCGTGCGGGCCGGCGAGGTCGAGCGCGGCTGCGTGCCGGTGGAGAACTCGGTCGAGGGCGCGGTCCCGGCCACCATGGACGCGCTGGCGCTGGGCGACCCGGTCGTCGCCGTCGCCGAGCACGTGCTCCAGGTGCAGTTCACGCTGCTGGCCCGGCCCGGCACGGGGCTGGACGAGATCCGCACCGTGGCCAGCCACCCGCACGCGCTGGCCCAGGTCCGGGAGTGGCTGGAGACCAACCTGCCCAAGGCCACGGCCATCGCCACCAGCTCCACCGCGCAGGCGGCCAAGGACGTGCTGGAGGGGACCTTCGACGCCGCCGTCAGCGCGCCCGTCGCCGTGCTGCACTACCCGCTGACCGAGCTGGTCACCGGCCTCGGCGACGTGAAGGACGCCAAGACCCGGTTCCTGCTGCTGGCCAAGCCGGGCGCCGTGCCCGCGCCCACCGGGGCCGACCGCACCTCGCTGGTCGCCGTCACCCCGAACGAGGTCGGCGCGCTGTCCAACGTGCTGCACGAGCTGGCGCTGCGGGAGATCAACCTGACCCGGCTGGAGGCCCGCCCGACCAAGGAACTGTTCGGCACCTACCGGTTCTACCTGGACGTCGAGGGGCACGTCGCCGAGAAGCGCATCGGCGACGCCCTGGCGGCGCTGCACCGGCGCTGCATCGAGGTGCGGTTCCTCGGCTCGTACCCGCGGACCGACCAGCAGCCGACCGCCGTCAACAGCCCCACCACTGACTCGGACTTCGACGCCGCGGCCGAGTGGCTGGCCGCCATTCGACGCGGGGAGAGCGCGTGAGCGCCCTGCGCATGGTGCTTGTTCGCCACGGTCAGACGCCGTCCAACGTCATCGGCTCGCTCGACTCCCGGCCGCCCGGTCCGCCGCTCACCGACCTGGGCCGCCAGCAGGCCGCCGCCGTCGCCGAGTCGCTCGCCGCCCAGCCGGTCGTCGCCGTGTACGCCAGCGTCGCCGTCCGGGCCCAGGAGACCGCGGCCTCCATCGCCGCCGCCCACGAGCTGGACGTGCAGGTCGTCGAGAGCATCCACGAGGCCTTCGTCGGCGACCTGGAATGCCGCAACGACCCGGACTCCATTCGCGCCTTCTTCGAGGTCTTCCACAGCTGGACCCGCGCCCTCGACCTGGACGTCCCCATGCCCGGTGGCGAGTCCGCCCAGCAGGTCCTCGACCGTTTCCTTCCGGTCGTCGCCGAGATCCGCACCCGGCACGAGGACGGCGTCGTCGTCCTGGTCAGCCACGGCGCCGCCATCCGCATCACCTCGTTCGCCCTGTCCCCGAACGTCGACGCCGAACTGGCCGACCAGCATCTGCTGGACAACTGCGGCCGGGTCGTGCTGGAGGCCGACGGCTCGTCGCCCACCGGCTGGCGCTGCCTGGAATGGGCCGACGTCCCCGTGAAATGAATAACCCGATCGCGTGAACTAGCCCCACCCGAGGTCGTGGAGCGTGTCGTCGTCGATGCCGAAATGGTGGGCGATCTCGTGCACCACGGTGATGGCTATTTCGTCGACGACATCCTCTTCCGTCTCGCAGACGTCCAGGATCGCCTTGCGGTAGATGAAGATCTGGTCAGGAAGGGCGAAGCCGTAGTGGCTGGTCCGCTCGGTCAGCGCGATGCCGTGATAGAGGCCGAGCAGGGACGGGACCTCGTCGTTGCGGTCCTCGACCAGGATGACGACGTTGTCCATGGCCTCGGCCAGCCGGGGCGGGACGAGGTCGAGCGCGTCGCCGACCAGCTCGTCGAAGCGCTGGTCGGTCATGGTGAAGGCCATCAGCCGCCGGCCGGGGGAGAGCTGGTCGAGGTGGTGGTGCTCGCGGCCGCGCCGCCGCCCACGCCCTTGACGGAGTTGGTGATGGACTGCAGGCCGCTGCCGTCGGCCAGCTTCTGGCCGATCTTGCAGTTGACCTTGGTCGAGCCCAGGTTCCAGCTCTCCTGCTTGATGGTGTCCCAGGTCAGACCCAACTTGTTCTTGGTCAGGTCGTAGTTGCCGGTGTAGTCGTTGGCCGCCTGCACGCACCGCTGCGACAGCGCGGTCTGCTGCTTGTCCTCGTCCGGGTAGCCGTCCGGGAACTGGGACTTCAGGTCGACGATGCCGACGATCTCGTACGCGTGCTCCGAGGTGCACGGCACGGGGTCGCTGACCGCCTTGTCCTTGATGCCCATGCAGGTCCCGACCGGGTAGATCGGCGACTGGTCGGCCGACCGGGCCGAGCCGGTGGTCGGCTGGAGCGCGCCGGCCGGGCCGGCGGCCTGCACGCCGCAGCGGATGGTGCGGGCGCCGCCCGACCACTGCTGGTTGGTCGGGTTGAGGGCGTTGGCACTGAACTTGCCGTTGGGGTCGAGCTTGCCGCTCAGGTACTTGGTCACCACCGGCCCGCAGTTGTCCTGGGCGATCTTCTGCCACAGGGTGCCGTCGGGGAACTGGGCGCCGGACGGGTACTTGGACGTCAGGTCGACGGTGCCGGCGATCTCGAACAGGTGCTGGGCCGAGCAGTCGACCTGCTTGATCGCCGGACTGCCGGTCGGCCAGGTCAGACAGCTCCCGTCGGGCGCGTCGAACGCCACGTTCGGGTCGTCGGCGTCGGCCGAGGCCGACAGGCCGGTGACCGGCCACGCGAACAGCGTGCTCGAGGTCAGCACGACCAGGGCGCCGACCACGGCGCCCAGCATCAGCAGCCGGGTCTGGCCGGTCCGCCGTTTCGGATGAAACCACTCAACGATTTCAGGCATCACAACCATGATGCCCGTGCGGACCGGCGGGCCGGGAGTAGGTACCGTGCACAACAGGAGGGCGACCATGGCGGACGAAGAGCACCCCGACGAGGCTGAGCAGCCGAAACCCGGGCGGATGCGGTTCCAGGACGGCTCGACCACGCCACGTGAGCCCACGCTCGCGGAGCGCAGGGCCCGCGACCGGGCCGCCGAGGAGGAACGCGAGCGGCTCGCGCAGGAGGAGATCGACGAGGCCGCCCTCGCGCGCAAGAAGAAGATCCGCAAGCGGGTGCTGATCGGCGGCGGCGTCACCGTCGGCCTGGTCGGCATCATCGCCGCCGGCTACGCGCTGTCCAGCCCCTCCCAGGAGGTCACGGCCCGCTGCACCGACGACAGCGGCGTGGTCGTCGACGACCAGTACTGCAACACCAACTCCGCCTACTTCGCCGGCAACGGCGGCTACTACAACCCGGGCGGGTTCTTCATCTTCCCTGGTGGGCGGCAGTACCACTACTACTACGGCGGCAACAGCAGCATCGGGCAGCGCGCCGTCGGCGGCACGACCACCGCGCCCAGCGGCAACACCACCGTGAAGTCCTCCAGCGGCTCGACCATCTCCCGCGGCGGCTTCGGCGTGAAGAGCGGCAGCAGCGGGAGCAGCGGCGGCAGCAGCAAGGGGTCCAGCGGCGGCGACAGCGGGTCGTCCAGCCACGGCAGTTCCGGATCGAGCGGGGGCAGCTGAGCGGTGCGGCGCGAGACCTCAAAGCCACGGCCGAACTGGCAGCAGACGGTCCAGGAGCAGGGCCTGGTGTTCGGCTCGCCGTCGGCCGGCGCCAACGGCGCGCAGCGGCCGTACTGGGACGAGTCGGCGCACTACGTCTTCGAGATGGACGAGATCCTGTCCCTTGAGGCCGACGTGGAGCTGCTGCACTCGATGTGCCTGGCCGCGGTGGACAACGTGGTGACCACCGAGCGGTACAAGGATTTCGCGCTGCCGGAGTGGATCTGGCCGGCGGTCGCGGAGTCCTGGAAGCGCCGCGACCCGCACGTCTACGGGCGCTTCGACCTGCGCTTCGACGCCAGCGGCCCGGCCAAGATGCTGGAGTACAACGCGGACACGCCGACCTCGCTGGTGGAGGCGTCGATCATCCAGTGGAACTGGAAGACCGACCTGCACCCGGACGACGACCAGTGGAACTCCATCCACGAGAAGCTGGTGGAGCGCTGGACCGCCGTCAAGGACCTGCTGCCGTCCAACGAGCTGCACTTCACCTGGTCCGGCGGCGACGCCTCGGGCGAGGACCACGTGACCGTGGCCTACCTGCAGGAGACGGCGGCCGAGGCCGGCCTGGACACGGTGGGCCTGGCCATCGAGGACATCGGCTGGGACCGGCTGCTCAAGCGGTTCGTCGACCTCGAAGAGTCGCCGATGAACACCGTGGTGAAGCTCTACCCGTGGGAGTGGGTGGCCGAGGAGGAGTTCGGCCGCTTCGCCGTGGAGTCGCTGCCGGGCACGCTGTGGATCGAGCCGCTGTGGAAGATGCTGCTGTCCAACAAGGCGCTGTTGGCGGTGCTGTGGGAGATGTACCCGGGCCACCCCAACCTGCTGCCGGCCTACCTGCACGAGCCGGGCATGCTCACGGAGTACGTGCGCAAGCCGCTGCTGGGCCGTGAGGGCGCCAACGTGCAGATCGTGGCCCCGGGCTACGAGACGCAGACCGGCGGCGTCTACGGCCGTGAGGGCTACGTCTACCAGCTGTTCGACCCGCTGCCGGAGTTCGGCGGCTACCGGCCGGTGCTGGGGGCGTGGATCGTCGACGACACCGCGGCCGGGCTCGGCATCAGGGAAAGTGTCGGACTTGTGACCGACGACGGGGCCGCTTTCGTGCCGCACCGCATCGTCGAGTCGTGAATACTGCCTGGCCATGACGATCGCTTCTCTCGGGTACGGCATCGGGGCCATCGCGGCGTACGCGGTGATCGGCCTGGTCCTGATGCTCGCCGGTTTCTACGTCATCGACTGGACCACCCCGGGCAAGCTGTCGCAGCTGGTCCGGGATGGTCGTCCGAACGCGTCCGTGGTGACCGCGTCGGGCCTGTTCAGCCTCGCGTTCATCATCGTGATCGCCATCTACAACTCGCCGGCCAAGCTGTCCGACGGGCTGATCACGTCGCTGGTGTTCGGCCTGGTCGGCATCATCGCCCAGGTGCTGGTGATGCGGGTCTTCGAGTTCGCCATGCGGATGGACATCGGGGCCATGCTGGCCGCCGAGAAGTTCACCCCGGCCAGCGTCGTGGTCGCGGCGGCCAATGTGGCGCTTGGGCTTGTCGTGGCGGTCGCGGTCAGCTGACCCGATATCCCCTGAAGCCCAGGCGTCGAGACGCTGTAGATTTTCACGGGTGATTGACCTCAGGACACTGCGAGAGAACCCGGAAGCGGTCCGTGCGTCCCAGCGCGCGCGTGGCGAGGACCCGTCGCTGGTGGACGCGCTGCTGTCCGCCGACGAGCGGCGCCGCTCCGCGGTGTCCCGGGCCGACTCGCTGCGCGGCGAGCAGAAGGCGCTCGGCAAGCAGGTCGGCCGGGCCCAGGGCGACGAGCGGGCGGCGCTGCTGGCCAAGGGCAAGGAGCTGGCGGCCGAGGTCAAGGCGGCCGAGGCCGAGCAGTCCGAGGCCGACGCCGCGCTGGTCGACGCGCAGAAGCGGATCCAGAACATCGTCGAGCCGGGCGTGCCCGAGGGCGGCGAGGACGACTACGTCGTGCTCAAGCACGTGGGCACGACGCCGGAGTTCGACTTCACGCCGCGCGACCACCTGGAGATCATGGAGTCGCTGGGCGCGGTCGACATGGAGCGCGGGGCCAAGGTCTCGGGTTCGCGCTTCTACTTCCTCACCGGCATCGGCGCGCAGCTGCAGATCGGCCTGCTCAGCATGGCCGTGCAGCAGGCGGTGGCGGCCGGCTTCACGCCGATGATCACGCCGTCGCTGGTCCGCCCGGAGATCATGGAGGGCACCGGCTTCCTCGGCGCGCACGCCAGCGAGGTCTACCGGCTGCGCGACGACGACCTGTTCCTGGTCGGCACCTCCGAGGTGCCGCTGGCCGGCTACCACAGCGACGAGATCCTGGACCTGTCCAACGGCCCGAAGCGCTACGCCGGCTGGTCGTCGTGCTACCGGCGGGAGGCCGGCTCGTACGGCAAGGACACCCGCGGCATCATCCGGGTGCACCAGTTCGACAAGGTCGAGATGTTCTCCTACTGCCCGCCGGAGCTGGCCGCCGAGGAGCACCAGCGGCTGCTGGCGTGGGAAGAGGAGATGCTGGCCAAGGTCGAGCTGCCGTACCGGGTGATCGACACGGCCAGCGGCGACCTGGGCGCCTCGGCCGCGCGCAAGTACGACTGCGAGGCGTGGGTGCCCAGCCAGCAGGCCTACCGCGAGGTGACGTCCACCTCGAACTGCACGACCTTCCAGGCGCGGCGGCTGAACATCCGCTTCCGTGACGCGGACGGCAAGCCGCAGACGGTGGCCACGCTCAACGGCACGCTGGCGACGACCCGGTGGATCGTCGCGATCATGGAGAACCACCAGCAGGCCGACGGCTCGGTGCGGGTGCCCGAGGCGTTGCGTCCGTACGTCGGCGGCGTCGAGGTGCTCAAGCCGTAGCCGACGGCGAAGACACGAACGGCCCGTACCTGGTCCCCGAGATCAGGTACGGGCCGTTCGTGGTCTTCCAGTCCTCTGCGTCGCCGGTCGCCCCGAAACGACTGGCCGCGGAGGTCCCTCTATCCCCTCGCCCCGGTCTGTACTGACTACGACGCGGGGCGACCCGGGACAGTTCCGTGTGTCACCCGATCAGGTGACAAGTTTAGGCAGCACCTCGGCGGCGATGTCCTCCAGCACGGCCTCCGCGCCGGCGTAGACGCCGTCGTGGCGGGGCCAGGGCGCGACCACGTCGGTGAAGCCCAGCTCGGCCGCCCGGCCCAGCGTGTCCTCGTACAGGCCCCGGCTGGACAGCACGAACTCCGGGCAGGCGTCGGCCTGGAGGTATCGATCCAGCTTGCCGAGACGACGATCGGCCGCCGCCAGCGCGTCGTCCATCCGGGACGAGGCCTCGGCGATCGACGCCCACCACTGGTCCACGGTGTCCGGCTTCTCGCCGCCGCCGGTGGTCACCCAGCCGTTGCCGAAGCGGGCGGCCAGCCGCATCGTGCGCGGCCCGTTGGCGGCGACCACGAACGGCACCCGCGGCAGCTGCACGCAGCCGGGCGCCGACCGTGCCTCCACCGCCTCGTACCACTCGCCGGCCCAGGTGGTCAGCGGCGTGGTCAGCTGCTTGTCCAGCAGTTCCACGAACTCCTCGAACCGCCCGGCCCGCTGCCCGGCGGTCAGCGGCTCCTTGCCGAGCACCTCGTTGTCGTAGCCCCGCAGCCCGCCCGCGCCGACGCCGAGCGTGAACCGCCCGTCCGAGACGTCGTCCAGCGTGGTCAGCTCACGGGCGAAGGCCACCGGATGCCGGAAGTTGGGCGAGGCGACCATCATGCCCAGCCGGATCCGCGAGGTGACCATGGCCGCCGCGGTGAGCGTGGGAACGGCGCCGAACCAGGGCCCGTCCACCAGCGACCGCCAGCCCAGGTGGTCGTAGGTCCAGGCGTGGTCGAACCCGTACTCCTCGGCCGTCCGCCACTTCGGTTCGGCCACCCACCAGCGGTGTTCGGGGAGAATCACAATGCCAACGCGCACCCTTCGGACAGTAACGGGGCGCATCGCGGGGCGCAGGCAGGGCACGATGGTGGGGTGCAGAAGCCCCTACTTGTCGCCTCCGACGTGGACGGCACCTTGCTCACCCCGGCCGAGGACGTCAGTCCCCGCACGGCCGCCGTGATCGCCCGCGTGCTGGCCGACGAGGTGCCGTTCGTGCTGGTCACCGGCCGTCCGCCGCGCTGGGTGCCCCGAGTGGCCGAACTGGCCGGCGTGACCGGCTACGCGGTTTGCGCCAACGGCGCCGTGCTCTATGACATCGCGGCCGATCGTGTGATCGGAAAACACGAACTCGACCCCGTGGCGCTCCATGAATATGCACGTGCACTGACGACGGCCATGCCCGGCTGCCGCGTGGCCACCGAACGGGTCGGCGCGACGGCCATGGACGGGGCGGACGAGCAGTTCCTGGCCGAGCCCGGCTACACGCACCCCTGGCCCAATCCCGACTCGGCCGCCGCCCCGCGCGGCGAGGTGCTGGGCAAGGCCGCGATCAAGCTGCTGGCCCGGCACCCGGACATGACCAGCGGGCAGATGGCCGAGGCGGCCGACGCGGTCCTGGGCAACGAGGTCGCCGTGACCTACTCCAGCAACAACGGCCTGATCGAGATCGCCGCCGCCGGCGTGACCAAGGCGACCGGGCTGGCCGAGGTGGCCGAGCGGCTGGGCGTGGCGGCGGCCGGCGTGGTGGCCTTCGGCGACATGCCCAACGACGTGTCGATGCTGTCCTGGGCCGGGCACGGGGTGGCCATGGCCAACGCGCACCCGCAGGCCATCGCCGTGGCCGACGAGGTCACCGGGCCCAACGGCGAGGACGGCGTGGCGCTGGTCCTGGAACGCTGGTTCTGAAACGCCGGTTGTGGGCAGCCCGGCGACTAGGCTGCGCAGCCGTGCGCGAATCGGATGTGGTGGTCGTCGGCGGCGGCATCGTGGGTCTGGCGACCGCGCACGAGCTGGCGGTCAACCGGGGTCGGTCGGTGACCGTGCTGGAGAAGGAAACGACCTGGGCGGCCCACCAGACCGGCCACAACAGCGGCGTGATCCACGCCGGCCTGTACTACAGGCCGGGCAGCCTTAAGGCCCGGATGTGCGTGGCCGGCAACGCGTCGATGGTGCGTTTCGCCCGTGAGCACGGCATCCGGCACGAGATCGGCGGCAAGCTGGTGGTGGCCATCACCACCGACGAGGTGCCCCGACTCCAGGTGCTGGCCGACCGGGCCCGGGCCAACGGCGTGCCGGCCCGCATGATCAGCGCGGGCGAGGCCCGCGAGTTCGAGCCCGAAGTGGCCTGCGTCAAGGCGCTGCGCGTGGAGAGCACCGGCATCATCGACTACGGCCAGGTCTGCCAGGTGCTGGCCGACCGCCTCGTCGACCACGGCGCGCAGCTGCGCGGGGCCAGCCCGGCGCTGGCCATCCGGGAGTCCTCCAGTGGCATCGAGGTCGCGACGCCGACCGGGGTGGTGCGGGCCAAGGTCCTCGTCAACTGCGCCGGCCTGCACGCGGACCGGGTGGCCCGGCTGGCCGGCCGCCGCCCCGACGCCCGGATCGTGCCGTTCCGGGGCGAGTACTACGAGCTGCGCCCTGAGGCCCGCGGCCTGGTCCGCGGCCTGGTCTACCCGGTGCCCGATCCGGCGCTGCCGTTCCTCGGCGTGCACCTCACGCGGATGATCGACGGCAGCGTGCACGCCGGCCCCAACGCCGTGCTGGCGCTGCGCCGCGAGGGCTACCGCTGGCGGGACGTCTCGCTCACCGACATCCTCGACACGGCAACGTTTCCCGGCACCTGGAAGCTCGCCCGCAAGTACGCCCGGACGGGCATCGACGAGGTGCTGCGGTCGCTGTCGCGGGCCCGCTTCGCCGCGAGCCTTGCTCGGCTGGCCCCGCGCATCCGGCCCGACGACATCGTGCGCGCCGGGGCCGGCGTTCGGGCGCAGGCCATGCTGCCGGATGGCTCACTGGTCGACGACTTCCTTTTCGAGCTGGCCCCGCGCCAGGTGCACGTGCTCAACGCGCCGTCGCCGGCGGCGACCAGTTCGCTCCAGATCGCCGAGCACGTGGCCGACAAAGTGGTGGACCAGCTTCTCTAGGCTGCGGCCATGCGTGTGATGGTCACCGGTGGCGCCGGCTTCATCGGCTCGAACCTCGTGGATCGGCTGCTTCGCGACGGGCACGAGGTGGTGGTCATCGACGACCTTCGCCGTGGCCGCAAGGAAAACCTGCCCTGTTCGGCGGCCGAACTGGTCGAAATGGACGTGACCAGTCCTCACGTGGACGGTGTGCTGGCGGCGTTCGCGCCCGAGGTGATCTTCCATCTGGCCGCGCAGATCGACGTCCGGCTCAGCGTCTGCCGGCCCGTCGAGGACGCGCAGCAGAACGTGCTCGGGGCCCTCAACGTGGCCGAGGCCGCCCGCCGGCACGGGGCCCGCAAGATCGTGTTCGCCTCCTCGGGCGGCGCCATCTACGGCGCGCCGGAGCGGCTGCCGGTGGCCGAGACGGCCCCGATCGCCCCGCGCTCGCCGTACGCGGCGGCCAAGGTCAGCGCGGAGGTGTACCTGAACACCTACCGCCGCTTACACGGGCTCGAATGCACCCACCTCGCGCTGGCCAACGTCTACGGCCCGCGGCAGCACCCCTTCGGCGAGGCCGGCGTGGTCGCGGTGTTCGCCGAGCGGCTGTTGGCCGGCCGGCCGACCAAGGTGTTCGGCGACGGCGGCAACACCCGTGACTACGTCTACGTCGACGAGGTGGTGGACGCCTTCGTGACGGCGGCCGGGACCGTCGGCGGCGGCCAGCGGTACAACATCGGCACCGGCGTCCAGACCTCCGACCTGGAGCTGCACACCCTGGTCGCCAAGGCCGTGGGCAGCGCCGACGCCCCCGAATTCGCCCCCTCCCGCCTGGGCGACCTGCGGGCCTCCGCGCTGGACGCCACCGCCGCGGCGCGGGACCTGGGCTGGCGGCCGACCGTCGGCCTGGACGAGGGCGTGCAGCGCACGGTGGACTACTTCCGGGGCTGACCGAGCGGGTCATTACCCTGGCCGGGTGACTTCGTCGACGGACGCCCCCAAGCCCACCGGCCGGGGCGGGTTCGGTTCGGCCGTGCTCATGGGCGGCGGGCTGGTCGTGCTCGGCGCGGCCGGCTACCTGTTCCTGATCGTGGCCGGGCACACCCTCTCGGTGCCGGACCAGGCCGCCGTGAAGTCGGTGTACTTCCTGATCAACATCATCGGCCCCGGCCTGTTCTTCGCCCTGGAGCAGGAGACCAGCCGGGCCACCACCAGCACCATCGCCGCCGGGCGCCCGGTGCGGCACGTGGTGCGCAACGCCGCCATCCTCGGCGGCGGGCTGCTGGTCGTGGTGCTGGCCGTGCTGGCGGCGCTGTCGCCGGTGCTGGTGGACGTGGAGCTGAGCGGGCACTGGCCGCTGCTGTGGGCCGTGCTGCTGTCGGCGTTCACGGCGGCCTGCATCTACCTCATGCGCGGCCTGCTGGGCGGCATGCAGCGGTTCGCCGGCTACTCGGCGACGCTGGCCGGCGAGGGCCTGTTCCGGCTGCTGCCGTCGCTGGCGGTGGCGGTCGGCGGGGTCGCGGCGGCCGGCACGTACGGCCTGATCTTCGCCGGCGGCACGCTGATCGGCGCGGTGCTGGGCCTGCCGTGGACGCGCAACGCCCCCGTGGGCCACGCCGAGGGCGGCGAGCGGCTGTCCGACATGGCCCGCGGCCTGCTGCTGCTCGTCGGTGCGATTCTGCTGACGCAGCTGGTGGCCAACCTGCTGCCGCTGGTGGTCAGTGGCCGGCTCGGCACCGACAACCCCGACGCCAACGCCTTCGCCTCGGTGTTCGTGCTGGTCAGGGTGCCCCTGTTCCTGTTCGCCCCGGTCCAGGCCATGCTGCTGCCGGCCCTGACCGCGGCCGTCGCCCGTGGCGACTTCGCTCTGGTGCGGTCCCGGGTGCGGCTGGTGATGGCCGCCGTCATCGCCGTCGGCGTGCCCGGCGCGATCGTGTCCTGGCTGCTCGGGCCGTGGGCGGCGAAGCTGTTCTTCGGCGGCGACGTGACCCTGCCCGGCAGCATCGTCGGCCTGCTCGGGGTCAGCACGATCCTGTTGATGACCGTGCAGGCGCTGCAGCCCGCGCTGGTCGCCATGGGCCGCCACCACGCCGTCACGGCCGCGTGGGCGGCCGGCACGGCGGTGCTGTGCCTGGTGCTGTTCCTCGTGCCCGGGAACGTGCTGTGGGTCGCCGTGGGCGCCCAGCTGGCCGGCCCGGCGGTCGTCGCCGGCGGTGTCCTGCTGGCGTTGGCCAAGGGGCTGCGGACGGCCGGTTCGCGGCCGGCGACACCTGCATCCGCCGCTGTCTGAGTTGCCTGGTTGGGCCGTGTCAAGACCCGCCCGAGCGGCCGCTACCCTGTGCACCGTGTCGAGTGAATCCACTGGTGGACGTCGCGCGCTGATCGTCATGCCCGCCTGGAACGAAGAGGAGGCCGTCGGCGACACCGTGCGGGAAGTCTTCGCCGCACTACCGGAAGCCGATGTCCTCGTGGTCGACGACGGGTCGTCCGACCGCACCGCGCAGGTGGCCCGCGCCGCCGGCGCGAAGGTCCTCGAACTCCCCATCAACCTCGGAGTCGGCGGCGCCATGCGCGCCGGCTTCCGCTACGCCGTCCGGCACGACTACGACGCGGCCGTCCAGGTCGACGCCGACGGGCAGCACAACCCGCTCGAGGTCAGGGACCTGCTGGCCAAGCTGGACGAGGCCGACATCGTCATCGGCGCCCGCTTCGCCGGCGAGGGCGACTACCAGGTGCGCGGCCCCCGCAAGTGGGCCATGAAGGTGCTCGCCTTCGTGCTGTCCCGGCTGGCCGGCACCAAGCTGACCGACACCACCTCCGGCTTCAAGGCGACCGGCCGCCGCGCGCTGCCGCTGTTCGCCGAGAACTACCCGGTCGAATACCTCGGCGACACCATCGAGTCGCTGGTCATCGCCTGCCGGGCCGGCTGCAAGATCGTCCAGGTGCCGGCGCACATGCGCGAGCGCCGGGCCGGCACGCCCAGCCACAGCCCGTGGAAGGCCTCCATCTACCTGTTCCGGGCCGGCTTCGCGCTGCTGCTGGCGCTGATCCGCCGGTGGAACGTCTCCGTCAAGGCCGCCACCCCGGTCGACAATGAGGTCTCGGTATGAGCGTGAGTGCGCAGATCTTCGCCATCGTCGGCAGCATCCTGGTGCTGCTCGGCATCATCGAGATGCTGCGTCGCCGCCAGCTGTCCGAGAAGTACGCGGTGCTGTGGCTGGTCGTCGGCGTCCTCATCCTGGTGCTGACCATCTTCCCGGACCTGCTGACGATGTTCAGCAACCTGATCGGCATCCGGGTGCCGACCAACCTGATGTTCTTCGTCGCGATCGTCTTCCTGGTCGGCGTGTCCATCCACCAGTCATGGGAAGTGTCCCGGCTGGAGGACGAGACCCGGCGGCTGGCCGAGGACGTGGCCATTCTCCGGCTGGAGATCGAGGAAAAGCTGGACAAGAAGGCGGACATCTGATCCCGCCATGGCCACCATCGACATCCTCATGCCGTACTACGGCGACGTCGGCCTCATGCAGGACGCCGTGCGCAGCGTGCTCGCGCAGGACGACCCCGACTGGGCGCTGACCGTCGTCGACGACGGCAAGGCCGAAGGCGTGCCGGAATGGTTCGCCGAGCTGGGCGACGAGCGGGTGCGCTACTTCCGCAACGAGCGCAATCTCGGCGTCACCGGCAACTTCAACCGCTGCCTCGAACTGGCCCGGCACGACCGGGTCGTGTTGTTCGGCTCGGACGACCTGCTGCTGCCCAACTACGTGCGGACCATTCGCGCGCTGCACGAGCGCTACCCCGACGCCGGCATGATCCAGCCCGGCGTCGAGGTGATCGACGGCGACGGCAACCCGGTGCGCACGCTGGCCGACGAGACCAAGCGTCGCCTGTACGCGCCTAAGATCACCGGCACCCGCCTGATGACCGGCGAGGAGCTGGCGGTCAGCCTGCTGCGCGGCAACTGGCTGTACTTCCCCTCGGTGGCCTGGAAGGCCAAGGCCGTCAAGGAGATCCGCTTCCGCGACGACCTGACCATCATTCAGGACCTGGCCCTGGTGCTGGACCTGATGGAGCGCGGCGAGAGCCTGGTCGTGGACGACACGCTCAGCTTCCGCTACCGCCGGCACACCGCCAGCGCCTCGGGCTGGACGGCCATCGAGGGCTCCCGCTTCGTCGAGGCCCGCAACTTCTTCGTCGAGGCCGCCGAGCGCATGGACCGCCGCGGTTGGCCCCGTGCCGCCAAGGCCGCCCGGGCCCACCTGTCGTCCCGCCTGCACGCGCTCACCGTGCTGCCGGCGGTGCTCAAGCAGGGCAACACCGCCGGCGTGAAGACGTTGGTGCGCCACGCTTTCGGCCCCAGCCGGCACATCGACACCTGATCGACCCTCACCACACGAGCGGGGCGTCGTCCATATCGGACGGCGCCCCGCTCGTGTGTCGGTGTCAGCAGGCGGTGAGCTTGTACAGCTTCAGGTCGCCGTCCGAGTCGACCAGCTGGAAGCCGGGACGGTTGCCGGGGTCGACGATGCCGGGGTAGGTCTTGATCCGGGCGTCGGTCGGCCAGAAGTGCTGCTCGGCCACCACGAGGTAGTCCACCTTGAGCAGACGGGCGTCCTTGCACGTGGTGGGGTCGCCGGCCGCGTTCACCAGGTGCTGGGCCAGGTAGCGCTGCTCGGCGCTCCAGGCGATGTCCAGGTGCGGGAACAGCGGACGGCGGTCGGCCAGCGCCCAGATCAGGCCGCTGCCGTCCCACGGGTTGTTGGCGATGACCGCGTCCTTGGGCACCTCGGACGACAGGCGGGTGAAGAACGCCTGCTCCCGGTGGTCGACCATGGTGTCGTTGGGGGAGTCCTCGACCCGCGTGTACGTGAAGGCCACGGTCTCGACCAGGTTGCCGAAGTACAGGCCCTTGGCCCCGATGACCACCAGCAGCGCCAGCACGATCGTCAGCCCGGTGGCCGAGGCGCCGAGACGGCCCAGCCGCGGCTTCGGGCGCTCGGTCAGCCACTTCTTCAGGCAGCCGGCCACGGTCACGATGGCCACGATGAGCAGCGGCACCGTGACCACGGGCAGGATCGCCGCCAGCCGGAACGAGTCGTTGTACCAGTAGCCGGTGATGAACTGGGTGTACCGGCGGTTCACCGCGGCGGTCAGCATGAACATCAGGCCGACGGTGACGAAGGCGCCGACCAGCCAGCGCTGGTCCCGCATCCGCCACACCAGGACCAGCCCGACGATCACGGCAATGGCCGCCGCCCACAGCGAGATGCGGCCGTTGGTGCCGAGCAGCAGCACCTCGCCCAGGGCCCGCGCGGTGGTCTCGAACGGCGCCCAGTAGAAGGTCCGGACGGTCTTGAACGCGGGCGAGGTGGCGACGAACGCCCAGCCGGCCAGGAACACCACGATGGCCACGGTGAGGCCGATGGCGCCCCGACGGCCCTGGCCCTCCTCGCGCATCCGCCGCGACCACCGCCAGATGCCGGTGAACAGCGGGAACACCGCGATGACGATGATGCTGAACAGCGAGTTGGGGTGGGCGAAGCCGCCGGCCAGCAGCACGAACGGGGCCATCACCCAGGCCCGGCCGCGCCCGATGACGTCGTCACGGGCCAGCCCCGACAGCGACAGCACGACGGCGATGGCCGCCGGCACCAGGGCCAGGCCCAGGGTGTTGGGCCACAGCACGCCGAAGGACAGCAGCGCCCACGGGAACTGGCTGAAGCCCAGGCTGAGCAGGCCGGTGATGGCCAGCGCCACGGTGTTGCGGCCGACGATCTGGCGCACCAGCAGCACGCAGGACAGCGGCCAGACCAGCACCGCCAGCACGCCGGTCAGCGAGTTCGCGGCGATCGGAATGGAGGTGCCGGTGCTGAGCACGCCGAGCGAGGCGAAGTCGTGCCAGCCGGCCGGGTAGAAGCTCGGCGGCGCGATCGGATTGCCCAGGGTGCCCATGGTCAGCGACGACGCGTTGTGGGCGTCGAGGATGTAGGCGATGGCGTTGTAGTGGAAGACGGCGTCGAAGGTCTGTGACAGCTCGTCCGGGCGGCCCATGCCCAGCACCACGACGGCCGCGCCGAACACCACCGCCGGCAGCACGCCGAGCAGGCCGGCCAGGGTCACCGGCCGCGGATCGGAGATCACGGTGCCGCGGGACCGGCCGCGTAGCGCCAGCGCCACCACGCCCGTGATGACCACGGCTATGGCGGCGGCGACGGCGGGCGTGCCGACACCCCAGTCGATCCCCAGCTTGCCGGCGACCACGGCGGCCGTGCTGACCACGGCGACACTCAGCGTGGGGGCCATGCCCCACGCCGCCACCCCGCGCAGGCCGACCAGCCACGTCATCAGCGCTCCGGGCACGAGCAACCAGCCGGCGGACGCCAATGCGACCGGAACGGCGTCCCACCAGTTCATCGAAGAACCTCGTCACGTCGTCACTCAGGCACTCGGCCGCAGTCTAGGAGTTAGCCCGATCGTGCCTTCACCCGAGGTCGCTAGGGGTAAGATGCCCTGGGTCATGGTCGATTCGGTGACCCACGGTGACCCGGGTACCCTGGCTCGCTGTGAGCTTCGAGGGCTATGACCTGATCATCGTCGGTTCCGGCTTCTTCGGCCTGACCGTGGCCGAGCGCGCCGCGACGCAGCTGAACAAGCGCGTGCTGGTGCTCGACCGCCGGGAGCACATCGGCGGCAACGCCTACTCGGAGCCCGAGCCCGAGACAGGCATCGAGGTGCACCGCTACGGCGCGCACCTGTTCCACACCTCGAACAAGCGGGTGTGGGACTATGTGAACCAGTTCACCGAGTTCACCAACTACCAGCACCGGGTCTTCGCCCGCGCCAAGGGCGACGTCTACTCGTTCCCGATGAACCTGGCCCTGATCAACCAGTTCTTCGGCAAGTCGCACACGCCCGACGAGGCGCGCGAGCTGATCTCGAAGCAGGCCTCGGAGTTCGACACCGCCGAGGCCAGCAACCTCGAGGAGAAGGCGATCTCGCTGATCGGCCGCCCCCTCTACGAGACCTTCATCAAGGGCTACACGATCAAGCAGTGGCAGACCGAGCCCACCGAGCTCTCGCCGGCCATCATCACCCGGCTGCCGGTCCGCTACACGTTCAACAACCGGTACTTCAACGACCTCTACGAGGGCCTGCCGGTCGACGGCTACACCGCCTGGCTGAACAAGATGGCCGACCACCCGAACATCGACGTCCAGCTCAACACCGACTACTTCGACGTGCGCGACCAGATCCCGGCCAAGACGCTCACCATCTTCACCGGCCCGCTGGACAAGTACTTCGACTACAGCGCGGGCGAGCTGGGCTGGCGCACGCTGGACTTCGAGACCGAGGTCCTGCCGGTGGGCGACTTCCAGGGCACCTCCGTGATGAACTACAACGACGCCGACGTGCCGTACACCCGGATTCACGAGTTCCGGCACTTCCACCCGGAGCGCGACTACCCCACGGACAAGACGGTCATCGTCCGTGAGTACTCGCGGTTCGCGGAGAGCGGCGACGAGCCGTACTACCCGATCGACAGCGAGGAAAACCGGGCCAAGCTGCTCCAGTACCGGGAGCTGGCCAAGGCCGAGGCGGCCGAGAAGAACATCCTGTTCGGCGGGCGCCTGGGCACGTACAAGTACCTCGACATGCACATGGCGATCGGCTCGGCGTTGAGCATGTTCGACAACAAGATCACCCCGTACTTCGTCGAGGGCCGCACTCCGAACGGCTCGTTGGAGGACTGATCGTGACCGAGCAGACGACCATCGGGCAGCCGACGCCCGCGGCCAAGCGGGGTGGCTCGGCGGAGCGGTCCGCCGAGAAGCCCGCGGTCCGCAACGGCACCGTGTTGCAGCGGGTCATCCTGCCGCGCGACGAGGACCCGCTCGACGTCAGGCCGCTGTACCTGGACGAGTCGAAGAACTCGCACAGCCACGTGAGCGCGCGCACCGAGGTGACCGTGCCGCGGTCGGCCAAGGTGTCGTTCGGCACGTACTTCAACGCGTTCCCGGCCAGCTACTGGAAGCGGTGGACCCGGGTCGACCAGGTCGTGCTGCGGCTGACCGTGCGCGGCTCCGGCCGGATCGACGTGTACCGGTCCAAGCCCAACGGCGACACCGTGCACATCGAGGGCCTGCCGGTGCGCAGCCCGAAGGCGTGGACGACGGCCGAGGTGAAGGTCGCGCTGACCCCGTTCGAGGACGGCGGCTGGCTGTGGTTCGACGTGTTCACCGACGACTCCACGGTGGACATCAAGGACGGCGCCTGGACCACGCCGCTGGATCTGCCCCGGCAGTCCGTGGCCGTGGCCATCACCACGATGCGCCCGGTCGACGCGGTCATCGCCCTGCGCACGCTCGGCGAGGACCCGGCCGTGCTGTCGGTGCTGGACAAGGTGTTCGTGGCCGACCAGGGCGCGGTCCGGGTGCGCGACACCGAGGGCTTCGCCGAGGCGGCCAAGTCGCTGGGCGACCGGCTGCACGTCATCGAGCAGGCCAACCTGGGCGGCTCCGGCGGCTTCGGCCGCGGCATGTACGAGTCGCTGGTCAACAGCGACGTCGACCAGATCATGCTGATGGACGACGACATCCGGCTGGAGCCGGACGCGCTGCTGCGGTCCAACGCCTTCGCGCGGGCCGCCACCCAGCCGGTCATCGTCGGCAGCCACATGCTCAACCTGCAGGCGCGATCCCGGCTGCACAGCTTCGGCGAGGTCATCGACCTCGGCTCCTGCTACTGGCGGGCGGCGCCGGGCGCCGTCACCGACCACGACTTCGGCTCGAAGACGCTGCGCAAGTCCAAGAAGGTGCACCGCCGCATCGACGTCACCTACAACGGGTGGTGGATGTGCCTGTTCCCGCGTGAGGTCGTGCAGCGCACCGGCATGCCGCTGCCGCTGTTCATCAAGTGGGACGACGCCGAGTACTCGCTGCGGGCCCAGGAGCACGGCTACCCGACGGTCAGCCTGCCCGGTTCCGCGGTGTGGCACATGCCGTGGACGGACAAGAACGACGCCACCGACTGGCAGGCCTACTTCCACACCCGCAACCGGTTGATCCTGGCCGCGCTGCACAGCCCGTACGACGTGCGCAAGACGTTGGTGCAGCAGGGTTTGAAGCTGTCGCTGCGGCACCTGCTGTCCATGGAGTACTCGACGGTGGCGCTGCAGCAGAAGGCCATCGAGGACTTCCTGGCCGGGCCGGACCGCCTGTTCGAGTCGATGCGCACGGCCCTGCCGGACGTGCAGGCGCTGCGCAAGAACTACAGCGACGCCAAGACGGTGCCGTCGGCCCGGGAGTTCCCGCCGCCGACCTTCGACATGGTCCGCGCCGAGCACATGCTGCGGCCGCCGGTGAACCCGGCGGTGATCATGGTCAAGGCGTTCGAGGCGCTGCTGCACAACCTGAAGGACCCGGACCCGGGTGCCGCGGAGCGGCCGCAGATCAACGTGCCGGCCACCAACGCGCGCTGGTTCCTGCTGGGCAACCTGGACAGCGCCACGGTGTCCAACGCGGACGGCAGCGGGGTGGCCTTCCGGCACCGCGACCCGAAGGAGTTCCGCGAGCTGGGCAAGCGGGTCCTGTCCAACTACCGGCGGCTGGCCGCCGAGTGGCCCCGGATGAAGCGCATCTACCGCGACGCGCTGCCGGAGCTGACCTCGGTCGAGTCGTGGGGCAAGGTCTTCACCAAGTAGCCCCTGAGCAAGCGATCGGCCCCCGTCCCGGATATCCGGGGCGGGGGCCGTTTCGTGTTGTGGGTCAGCTCAGGCGGTACAGCGCGGCCTCGCCGGCGCTCAGCGAAACGGTGATCCGGTCGTTCTGCACCTGGCGGTAGGTCCCGCTGCGCGGGTCGAACTGGGTGATGCCGCCGAACCGGCCCGGCACCGGGGACAGCGTGGCCGAGGCCGGGCGGTCGTACTGCCGGTTGACGATCAGCAGCCAGCGGGTGCGGTCGCCCGGGTCGGCGCTGCGGAACCGGCCGATGATCACCGGGTCGCCGCTGACCGCGGTCAGCACGTCGTCCGCGGCGAAGGCGGTGACGCCGTCGGGCTGCGCCGGGTCGTCGAAGTGCGAGACCTGTTCGGACACCAGCGGCTTGAGCTGCCGGCCGACCGGGGACAGCCAGCCGGTGTTGATCTGCTGCGCCGCCCGGTAGCGCTCGGTGCGTCGGCCGTTGAGGTCGATGATGGCCGGCCCGAAACCCTCGCCACGGGCCGGATCCGGCGTCCAGTAGGTGAAGTACTGGATGCCCTTGGCCCCGTAGGCCAGGCTGACGTTGATCAGCCACAGCATCTCGGCGCCGTTGGTGGCGCGGAAGGTGTTGCTGCCGACCGACTGGATGAACGTCCACGTGGGCAGGCCGTGGTTGAGGCCGGCCTGCCGGATGGTGGCCCAGTTGGAGAAGTAGCCGGTGTCCAATCCGGACGACAGGATCGGGTAGCGGTCGAACGACAGCAGCGCCGGCTGCACGGTCTGGATGAAGTTCTCCACGAACTGCGCGTAGGCGCCGGGCGGATTGCCCAGGTCCGGGGCGATGTTCGTGTACGGCAACATGGTCGGGCGCAGCGCGCGGGCGATGGCCATGGCCCGGCCCAGCGACGGGAACAGGTCCGGCCAGGGCTCGTCGAACATGTTGAAGCCGGCGAACGAGGGGTGGCCGCCGTAGGCGTCCAGGGCGCGCTGCATCAGGGTGCGGCCGTCGCCGGTGGTGATGGACATCGGCACCGAGCGGTCGTCGCTGATGGTGAACCAGCGGGTCAGGTTGCGGATCTGGGTGTCATCGGAGATGAGCACCTTGAGCCCGACCTGGTCGGCCTGTTGCAGGGCCCAGCCGATGATGTTGCCGTCGTCCAGGTAGTTGCCGGTGATCACGAAGGTGAAACCGGCGTCCCGGATCTCCTGGTACCGGGCCTGGGTCGTCTGGTCCGGCGGCGGCGTCCAGAAGATGCCGATCGGGAAGTCCGGACCGCCGGTCAGGGGCAGTCCACCGGCGTCCGCGGCCTGCGCTTCGGTCATGATCGCCTCCGGCGGGTCGGCTGAGATGGATCACCTTACGCATTTCCCACGGTAGCCAGTCGATGACGCGCGGACACCGCCAGCCGGGTTCTTGTCCGTTGACGGCAGAGCCCCGCCCGAACGGTCGGGCGGGGCCCGCACCCGTCAGCTGGGCAGAGGGGACGGAACCAGCTGGTAGGCGGCCGTCGCGCCGGCGCCGACCCCGCTGGCCGCGCCGACATTGGTGCTCGGCAACGGAGTCGGGCCGATGCCCGCGCCCCACGCCCACGCCTTGCCGTCCGAGGCCGTCGCGATGGCGCCGCCGTTGCCGAGGGCGATCCGCCAGCTCTCGTTGACGGTGGGCACCGACTGCGGGGTCGAGGACGTGTTGCCGGTGGTGCCGTTGCCGAACTGGCCGTCGGTGTTGTCACCCCACGCCCACGCCGAGCCGTCGGACTTGATGGCGAAAGCGGTGAAGCCGGCGCCGCCGATGATCTTCTGCACGCCGCCGGGCAGGGCCATCTGCACCGGAGCCTTGGCGTCGGCGGTCCCGCCGTTGCCGAGTCCACCGAAGACGTTCGCGCCCCACGCCCACGCCGTGCCGTCGGTCTTCACGGCGTAGCCGCCGGTCCAGATGGCGGCGATGGAGGCGACACCGGTCAGGATCTGCACCGGGGTGCTCTGGTCGGTGGTGGTGCCGTTGCCCAGCTCGCCGTTGGCGTTGCGGCCCCACGCCCACACCGCGCCGTTGTTGTCCAGCGCGTAGGCGGTGGCCTGTCCAGCGGCGACCTGCTTGATGTTGGTGAGTGTGGTGATGCGCTTGGGAACGGTGGTGGGGGCGGTGTTGCCGGTGCCCAGCTGGCCGTACGTGTTGTCGCCCCACGCCCACACGCTGCCGTTGCGCAGTGCGTAGGCGTTGAAGCCGTTGGCGGCGATGGCGGTCACGCCGCCGTCCAATACGGACACCGGGTACGGCACCGTGGAGTAGCCGGTGGCCTTTCCGTTGCCCAGCTCGTGCACGGTGTTGTCGCCCCAGGCCCACACGGTGCCGTCGCTGCGCAGCGCGTAGGCGTTGTAGTCGCCGCCCGCCAACGCGGTCACGTGGTTCAGGCCGGCGATGGGCATCGTGCCCGTGGTGGAGCCGCCGATGCTGCCGTTGGCCAGCTGCGCGTGCGTGTTGTCGCCGGTGCCGAACACGCAGCCGGAGTCACATGCCTGCGGGGCCGGGCCGAAGTAGCCGGCGACGTCGAGGATGAGGTCCACGGTGCCGGACAGGTTGAACAGCTGGATCGCGCCGTCGCTGCCGAGGGCCACGATGGACAGGTTCGGCGCGGTCTGGCCGGCCACCAGGTTCAGGTTGGACGCGCCGGGTCGCGCGGTGCCGTCCGGATAGGCCGTCACCACAGTGGACGCGGAGGTGTTGGTGCCGGTCAGGTTGAACACCGCGGCCGCGGCCGTCGGCGGCAGCCACTGCGTGAGGTCGAGCGGCCGGGCGGTGTTCGGGCCGTACGGGTTCACGGAGTTTCCGTTGGCGTCACGGCTGTCCAGCGCGCGCACCGGCGTCAGCGAGTGGAACGGGTTGCCCCGGTCGGTGGCGTAGTAGCCGGCGAGGTCGGCGATCAGGTTCACGCTGCCGCTGAGGTTGAACAGGTCCACCTTGCGGCTGGCGCCGACCGCGACGGTCACCAGGTTCGGGGCCGTCTGCCCGGCGACCAGGTTCAGGTTGGATGCGCTCGGCCGGTTCGTCCCGTCCGGATAGGCGATCACCACAGTGGACGCCGTGGTGTCGGTGCCGGTCAGGTTGAACACCGCCGCGGTGGCCGTGCTCGGCAGCACCGCGGACAGGTCGAGGGACACGACACCGTTGGGGCCCACCGGGTTCTTCGCGCCGCCGGTGCCCGTGCCGTCACGGGTGTCCAGCACCCGGGTCGGGCTCATCGACGTGAACCGCGAGCCGCTGCCGGTGGCGTAGTAGCCGGCGAGGTCGGCGATCAGGTCCACGGAACCGAAGTGGTTGAACAGATCCACCGTCCGGTTGGCCCCGACCGCCACCGTCACCAGGTTCGGGCGGACGTCCCCGGCGACCAGGTTCAGGTTGGAGGAGACCGGTTGCGCCTCACCGTCCGGCCACGCCGTGATGCTGGTGCTGGCGGTCACGTCGGCCGCGGTCAGGTTGAACACCACGGCCGTCGCCCCGGCCGGGATCGCCGCCGACAGGTCCAGCTTGACGGTGCCGTTGGCGCCGACCGGGGCCGCCGCACCGCCGGTGCCGGTGCCGTCACGGGTGTCGAGCACCCGGGTCGGGCTCATCGGCGTGAAGGCCGCGCCCGCGGCCGAAGGCACGATGTTCGGCCGCGCGCCCGTTGCCGAAGCGGGGATCACCGTGGCCGCGACACCGGCCGCCACAACGGCCGTGAATGCCAGGAATCTTCCTGTATGCACCAATTTCCCACCCTTGATCGCGCCGACTGCGGCGGCGTCACCGGGGCGACCCTACAGCGGCGACCGGGCCGGGGTAATGCCTCCGGACAACCGGGGCCGGGGCTCGCCGGCCTCGTGGCTGCCGTGCCGCTCGAACAGTTTCAGCGCCGCCGACCACGTGGCGTCCGACTGCTCGCGGCGGCCGGTCGCGTCGAGCAGCGTGGCCAGGTCCCGCATGGTCCGGGCCTGCCACAGCGGCAGCGACAACGCGGTCCACCACTGCAGCGACCGCTCCAGGTGCTGTTCGGCGTCGCCGAACCGGCGGGCGGCCAGGTCCAGCTCGCCCAGGGTCCGCAGCAGCAGCGCCTGCCCGAAGCCGTCCTGAAGCTCACGGCACTTCTCCAGGCCGTCCAACAGGGCCGTCCGCTCGGCCTCGCCGCGGCCCTGCCGGATGCGGACCTTGGCCAGCGACTGCAAGGAGTAGATGAGCATGTGGGTGTCGCCCAGCTCGGTCATCAGCCGCAGCGCCGAGCCGCAGAACCGTTCGGCGGCGGCCAGATCGTCGGCCGCGCGGTGGGTGATGCCGATGGAGCGCTGCACCAACGCCTGCCCGAACCGGTCCGCCAGCTCCGTGTACCGGGCCAGCGCGCGGTCGTGCTCGACCAGCGCCGCCTCGAACGAGCCCTGCTCGGTCAGCGTCATGCCCAGGCTGTGCCACGCGCGCGCCTCGATCTGCGGCGAGTGCGCGTCGGCCAGCGCCGGCAGCACCTCCACGAGCGTGCGCGCGGCGTCCCTGAGCTCGCCGCGCTCCCGCTGCACGCTGGCCAGCTCCAGCTTGGTCAGGACGAGCGCGCTCTCGTCGGCCAGGCCCTCGTAGATCGCCAGCGCGCGGCTGTAGTAGTCGTCGGCCTCGTCGAACCGGTCCTGCTCCAACCGCAGCCGGCCCAGGCCCACGTACAGCGAGGCCTTGCTGGCCTCGTCGCCGGCCAGGTCCGCGGCCTGCAACGCGGCCGAATGCGTCTGCCACCACTGGTCGAACTGGTTGCGGGCGGTGAACGCCGAGGAGGACAGCGCCGCGGCCAGGCTGGTCGAGGACATCACCAGGCCCAGTTCGCTGGCCCGCTCCACCAGCGCCACGAACACCGCGCGCTCGGCGTCGAACCAGCCGGCCGGATCGGCCACCAGCCGGGCCATCGTGACCGGATCCGGGGCATGCCAGCGGGGCCGGCCGCTGATGTGCGTGGCGGTGCCGCGGGGCATGCGCGCGGTCGCCTCGTCGATCATCGTCACGGCACAGTGGATGACCCGCTCCAGGGCCGCCGTGGCGTCCGACCGCGTCTCCTCGGCCTCGGCCCGCTCCACCGCGAAGGCCCGGGTCAGGTCGTGCAGCTGGTAGCGCGGCGAGCCGGCCGCGTCGACCAGGATCGTGTCCAGCAGGTAGCTGTCGGCCAGCCGCTCCAGGATGCGCTCGGTGGCCGACACCGTCAGGTCCAGCAGCGGGGCCACGAACCAGGACGCGAACTCCATCGTGCCCAGCCAGCCCAGCAGCCGCAGGGCGTGCCGGTCGGCCTCCTCAAGGCCCTCGTAGCTGAGCAGCAGGCTGCCGCGCACCTCCAGGTCGCCGGCGGACAGCTCGTCCAGCAGCTGGTGCCGCTCCCGCAGCCGGGTCGCCAGCAGCCGCAGCGGCCACTGCGGGCGGGCGGCCAGCCGGGCCCCGGTGATCCGCACCGCCAGCGCCAGATGCCCGCACAGCTGCGCGATTTCCGCCGCGGCGGCCGGGTCCTCGGCGATGCGCTCGGCCCCGATCAGCTGTTCCAACAACGCGGTGGCCTCGGTTTGCGGGAAGACCTCCAGGTCGACGTGCGCCGCGCCGGCCAGCGCCGGCAGACGACGACGGCTGGTCACCAGCACCGCGCAGCCCGGGCCGCCCGGCAGCAGGTGACGCACGTGGCGCTCGTCCGCGGCGTCGTCCAGCAGCACCAGCACGCGGCGGTCGGACAGCCTCGTGCGGTACAGGTCGGCGCGCTCCTCCAGGCTCTCCGGCACGGCCTGCGGCGGCACGCCCAGCGACCGCAGGAAGCGGGCCAGCACCTCGGCCGGGTCCAGCGAGGAGGAGTGCACGCCGCGCAGGTTCACGTACAGCTGGCCGTCCGGGTACTGCTCGCGCACCAGGTACGCCACGTGAATGGCCAGCGAGCTCTTGCCGGCGCCGGGCTGGCCGGCGATCACGCTGATCTTGGTGGAGCTGGTGTCGGCGGTCAGCCGCCGGACCAGCCGGTCGACCTGCTGGTCGCGGCCGGTGAAGTCCGGCAGATCCGACGGCAGCTGCTGGGGCGCGGCGTCCGTGCGGGGCTGGGGAACCACCACCGCCACCGGCGCCTCGACCTCGGCCACCGGGGCCGGCACCTCGCCACGCAGGATCCGTCCGTGCACCGCCTGGAACTCCGGGCTCGGCTCGACCCCGAGCTCCTCGATCAGCAGCCGGCGGCCCGCCTCGTACGCCGCAAGGGCCTCGGCCTGCCGGCCCGCCTGGTAGAGGGCGATCATCAGCTGGGCGCGGGGCCGCTCACGCAGCGGATCCTCGGCCACCAGGCCGGACAGCTCGGCGATCAGCCGCGGACCCTGGCCGAGCCGCAGCTGGGCCTCCATCCGGTCCTCGATCGCCGCCTGCCGCTGCTGCTGGAGCCGGTCTCTCTCGCGCTCCGCCCACTCGCCGCTCACGCCGCCCAGCGGGGTGCCCCGCCACAGCGCCAGCGCCGCTTCCAGGCCCCGCTCGGCCACTCCGAAGCGGCCCGCCGCCAGGTCCTGCCGGGCCTGCGTCACCAGCGCGGCGAACTCGTGCACGTCGACATCCGTCGGCGGCACCGTCAGCTCGTAGCCGGCCGGTCGGCGCTGGATCGTGCCCTCACCCAACGTGCGGCGCAGGGTCGAGACATAGGAGTGCAGACCGGCGCGGGCACTGCCCGGCGGGTTATCTCCCCACAGCACATCGATCAGGGTGTCGGCCGGAACGACACGGCCGGCACTGAGCGCCAGCACCGCTAGCAGGGCCCGTGGCTTGCGACCACTCACCTCGACGACGGCAGCATCCGACACCGCGACGACCGAACCGAGCAGCCGAAAGCGCAAATCCATCCCCCTTAGTGCTGCAAGAGTCACGGTGCTGTGGACAACGTCGCCTGTCAAGGCGGTCCCGGTCACCGAATTCCCAGCATCAAGGGTATCGCCGCAGGTCACGGCATTTGTTACAAATCAGCTAGCGGTCCGCTCCCACAGCTCAAGATCGTTGCCGCCGACCCAGCGCTTGAGCGAGGCCAGGCTGCAGCGGACGCCGCGCTCGGTGTGCAGCCGCCGCCATATCCGCTCCTGCGGCAGGCCCGCGGCCCGCAGCTCGCGGATGTACTCGCGGTGACTGTCCAGCTCCTGCCAGGTGGTGCGGCGCAGGCGGGGCTGGAGGATGGTCGGGTGCTGGCGGGCGATCAGCGAGGACCATTCCGACAGGCTCAGCGGCGACCCGCCGGGGCGGATGCCGGCGGCCACCGCGCCGTCGGTGTACTTCTTCACCGTCTTGCGGTCCACGCCCACGGCCTCGGCCACGCTGCTGGTGGAATCGCCGCGCTGCCAGCGGTCGAGAATGTCGGCGATCTGGCTGATGGAGAACGTCCTGCGGGCCACCGGATCTCCCCCCGTGGAAACGACTTTTCGCTAGTGGCGGTTAGTGATATCCGGCGCCGGGAAAAGTCGTTCCGATTCTCCCCTCTAGAACCGGAACGACCCTTCCCGAGCCTGATGTCGACAACCCTACGGAGCGGTCGTGAGGAAACCTTGAGGAAACCTTGAGGTCGCCGCTCCGGCCGGCCTCAAGCCGATCAGCCCTGGTCAGAGACCTGCGGGCGGCCGTCGGCCGAGACGGTCACGGTCACCTTGCGGCCGGTGCCGTCGGTCACGACCACGGCGGTCCTGTGCGTGTCGTCGACCGTGACGGACACGGTCCAGGAGCTGGCGGCTTTGGTCGTGGCGGCAGCCGCCGGCCGCGCCCTGACCTCGTCCAACATCTTCTGCGCGATGCCACGGGCCTGGTCGTAGCGCTCGGGGCAGCAGGAGATCTGCACGGCCTGCGCGAGGTGCCCGGCCGTGTCGTGCGCGAACCTGGGCTCCAACGCCTTGGCCCGGGTGAAGAACTCGGTCGCCGCGTGCACCGGGTCCATGATCTCGTCGGCGGTGCCCCAGCCGTAGCCCACCTGCTGCTGGAAGACGCCGAGCGAGGCCCGGTCCCCGCAGGTCAGGTTCTTCATGTGGGACTCGACCCAGCCGGCCTCGAAGCCGGCCAGCAGCACCTTGTCGGACGCGCCCAGGCCCACGCCCGTGCGGTAAACGGAGCGGGTGACCGCGATGTCCCGGCTGGCCGGCACCGGGCAGGCCTGGTCCGGTTGGGTCGTGGTCGCCGACGCCTGCGCTGCGAATGCGGAAAAGACAATCCCGGCGACCACGGCTGTCGAACCGATCCGACCGAGCATTGTTTCCCCCTGTTTCCTTATTCCCGGCTGTGTGTCGGGAGAAACGTAAGCCGGGGGCATCGGAAATACCTTGAGCAAGTCTGGGGGTGCGGTCTCAAGGTCATGCACAAGGCCCCCGCTTTCGGCGGGGGCCTTGTGGGTGAATGACCGGGATCTACCTGCGGTAGAAGCGCTCGTGGCGGCCCTGGAGGACCAGCTTGAGCCACTGCGCGAACAGCTTCGGATCCTTGCGCACGGTCAGGAAGTACAGCCCGAACCGGGCCACCTCCAGCAGGCCCAGGTGGCGCAGGCCCGGCTGGGACAGCAGGTAACCGCGGTTGCGGTACGTGTAGTAGCGCTTGACGTCGTTCTCCGGGTCCTGCGCGTGGAACCGGCCGCCCAGCATCGGCTTGAACTCGCCGCTGCCGTTGGGGTGCAGGTATTGGGTGCGCAGGCTGGTGCCGAACGGCAGCCCGCTGCGGACCAGGCGGCGGTGCACCTCGACCTCGTCGCCGCGGAAGAACAGCCGGTAGTCCGGCACGCCCACCACGTCCAGGGCCTCGGCCCGGAACAGCGCGCCGTTGAACAGCGAGGCGATGCCCGGCAGGAAGTCGTCGCCCAGCTCGCCGGCGTCGCGCTTCCAGGTCAGGCCGCGGCGCAGCGGGAAGGCCAGCTTGTCCGGGTCCTCGATGTCCGCGACCACGGGCGAGATGGCGGCCAAGCCCCGCTTGGTCGCCTCCTCGAACAGGATCTGCAACACGTTCTCGTCGGCCGGGCGGCCGTCGTCGTCAGCCAGCCACACCCAGTCCGCACCCAGCGACAGGGCGGTCAGCATGCCCAGCGCGAAGCCGCCGGCTCCGCCCAGGTTGCGCTGCGAGAGCAGGTAGGTGGTGGGGATGCCGCAGGACTCCACCAGGTCCTTGGCCGAGTGCTCCGGGTCGTTGTCCACCACGACCAGGTGCGCGATCGGCTTGGTCTGGGCGGCCATCACCTTGAGCGAGTTGGACAGCAGCTCACGGCGGTTGTGCGTGACGATGACCGCGACCACCGCGCCCTTGGGCAGGCGCCGGGTGCTCATGCGGTGTCACCGTTGGGCAGCACCGGGTCGCCGGTCAGGCCCAGACGCTCCAGCGTCTCCTGCGACATGTGCTCGAACGGGTCGCGGCCCTTGTACGCGGTGAGGACCTCGCGCAGCCCGCCCTGCATCTTCATCTGGCCGTGGTCCATCCAGATCGCGGTGTTGCACAGCTCCATCAGGAACTCGTCCGAGTGGGACGCGAACACCAGCAGGCCGGACCGCCTGACCAGGTCGTTGAGCCGGTCGCGGGCCTTGTCCAGGAAGGCCGCGTCGACCGCGCCGATGCCCTCGTCCAGGATCAGGATCTCCGGGTCGATGGACGTGACCACGCCCAGCGCCAGCCGGACCCGCATGCCCGTGGAGTACGTGCGGATCGGCATCGACAGGTAGTTGCCGAGCTCGGAGAACTCGGCGATGTCGTCCATCCGCTTTTCCATCTGCTTGCGGGTCATGCCCAGGAACAAGCCGCGGATGATGATGTTCTCGAAGCCCGAGAGCTCCGGGTCCATGCCGACGCCCAGGTCGAACACCGGGGCGACCCGGCCGTTGATCTGGGCCGAGCCGCGCGTCGGCTCGTAGATGCCGGCGAGCATGCGCAGCAGCGTGGACTTGCCCGCGCCGTTGTGGCCGACCAGGGCCACCCGGTCGCCGTGCTTGAGCGACAGCGTGATGTCACGCAGCGCCTCGATGATCGGCACCCGGTTCTCGGTGCCGATCCGGCCGCCCGCCTTGCCGAGCACCGCCTTCTTCAACGAGCGCGTCTTGGCGTCGAAGATGGGGAAGTCGACCGAGGCGTTCCAGACGTCGATGCTGACCATTGCAGAAAGCCTCACTCACACCCAGTAGGAGATGCGGGCACGGTAGTTCTTCATGAAGACCAGGGCCAGCGCCCACCCGACGACCGCCATGCCGATGGTGACGATCCAGCTCAGCGGCGCCACCTCCTGGCCGAGCAGCGGGCCGCGCATGACCTGGAGCAGGTGGTAGAGCGGGTTCCAGTCCAGCACGGTCTGGCCCAGATCGCGGTTGGCCGTGCCCAGGGTGTCGATCGACCAGACGATCGGCGTGCCGTAGAACAGCAGCTGGATGATCGCGTTGATCACCTGCGGGATGTCCCGGTAGCGGGTGCTGATGATGCCCAGCAGCGTCGCCACCCAGCCGCCGTTGACGGCGATGAGCAGGAAGCCGGGAATCGCCAGCAGGATCGACCAACTGATGCCCGGCTGCATCGTGCCGCCGCCGTCGGCGGCCAGCGAGTACGGGTGGATCAGATGGCTGATGAAGATCAGCGCCACGATCACGTAGACGATCAGGTTGTGCACCAGCAGCAGCGTCTGCCGCCAGATCGTGCGCAACACGTACACCGACAGCGGGGCCGGCAGGTGCTTGATCAGACCCTCGTTGGAGATGAAGGTCTGCAGGCCCTCGAGCAGGCACCCGCTCAGGAAGCTCCAGACGATGAAGCCGACCGTGACGTAGGGCAGGAATGTCGCGGTGTTCGCGTGGAACAGGAAGCCGTACAGCAGGCCGGTGCCCAGCGCGGTGACGCCCATGCCGATGGTGATCCACAACGGGCCGAGCACCGAGCGGCGGTAGCGCTGCTTGATGTCCTGCCAGCCCAGGTGGGCCCACAGCTGCCGGTTGGCCAGGCCGGTGCGGATGTCCGCGAAGGCGCGCGACCAGCTGCGGGTCGAGGGCGCCAACGGCGGTTCCGCGGGGCGGTCGATGGTGCTTGAGGGATGCACGAGGAACGAGGGTACCGGCTGTGTTCGTGCCGCCCGTCCCGGGCGGGGCTCGGCCGCCGGGTAGCCGGTGCCTTCCCTTGGCATTTCCCGATCGATGGAAAGACTCGATCGAGAAATGCCCGCGGTCCAGGCACCGGCGCGGCCTCGCGACTGCCGTGGTTGCCGGCGAGTGCTACAGGTATTGGCCGCTGCCCCGAATGTGCTGGGCGTCCGGTTCCGCGGCGCTCATCCCCGGCGGCAGGGCGCGGCCGCGCATCTGCTCCAGCTGCACGCGGGCGGCCATCTGCTGGGCGAACAGGGCGGTCTGGATGCCGTGGAAAAGGCCCTCCAGCCAGCCGACCAGCTGGGCCTGAGCAATGCGCAGCTCGGCGTCGGACGGGGTGGAGTCGTCGGTGAACGGCAGCGACAGGCGTTCCAGCTCGTCGCGCAGCTCCGGCGCCAGGCCGTCCTCCAGCTCCGTGATGGAGGCCTTGTGGATCTCCCGCAGGCGGTTGCGGGAGGCGTCGTCCAGCGGCGCGGCCCGCACCTCCTCCAGCAGTTGCTTGATCATCGTGCCGATCCGCATCACCTTGGCCGGCTGCTCGACCAGGTTGCTCACGTCCTGGCCGGCCTCGGCCTCGTCGGCAGACGGCACCCGCGCGGAGCCGAGCTGGGCTCCGTCCGGGCCCATCACCACGATGTGCTGCGGTCCGGTGCCGTTGGACTCGCTGTCGTTGGGCGCTGTCATGCCTCCATCCTGGCACCCGGGAGTGCCGCTGCGCTGCGTGCTCGCCTACGGTGTGTGCCATGGCGTTCGACGTCGCTCGGGTCCGTGGGCTGTTCCCCGCTCTCGGCGACGGCTGGGTGCACCTCGACTCACCGGCGGGCATGCAGGTGCCCGAGCAGGTCGCGACCGCCGTTTCCACCGCGCTGCGGGCCCCGGTCTCCGGACCGGGCGGCATCTTTCCCGCCTCGCAGCGCGCGGAGGCGATCGTGGACGCGGCGCGGCGGGCCGTCGCCGACCTGGCCGGAGCCGACCCTGCCGGGGTCGTGCTCGGCACCAGCTCGGCGGTCCTGCTGCAACGGCTGGCCGACGCGCTCGGCGACGGCTGGCTGCTCGGCGACGAGGTCGTGGTGTCCAGGCTGGACCATCCGGCCAATGTCTCGCCCTGGCAGCGCGCCGCCCAGCGTTCGGGTGGGACGGTCCGCTGGGCCGAGATCGACATCGAGACGTGCGAGCTGCCGGCCTGGCAGTACGACGAGCTGGTCTCCGCCCGCACCAAGGTCGTCGCCATCACCGCCGCCTCCGGCGCGGTCGGCACCCGGCCGGATCTGCCCAAGATCGCCGAGATCGCGCACAACGCCGGCGCGTTGGTCGTCGTGGACGCGTCGTCGGCGGCCCCGTTCATGCCGCTGGACATCGTGGCCATGGGCGCGGACATCGTGTCCGTGTCGGCCAACGCCTGGGGCGGACCGCCCGTCGGCGCCCTGGTCTTCCGCGACGCCACTTTGCTCGACCGGCTGCCCTCCGTCGCCCTGGAGGCCGGCGCGCGCGGGCCGGAGCGGTTGGAGTTGGGGCCGCATCCGTATCCGTTGCTGGCCGGGCTGGTCGCCTCCGTGGACTACCTGGCCGCGTTGGACGACGCCGCCGTCGGGCCGCGCCGGGAACGGCTGCTGGCCTCGCTGGGCTCCATGAAGTCCTACCAAGCCGGGCTGTTGGCCCACCTGATCAACGAGTTGCGCTGGTCCCGCAACGCGATGGTGATCGGCGACGCCATGCGGCGCGTGCCGTCGCTCGCGTTCACCGTGACCGGGGTGAAGGCCGTCGAGGCCGTGGAGCACCTCGCCGAACGCGGCGTGTGCGCCTTCGCCGACCCCGGCCAGAACGGCGTCTTCTCCGTGCTCGGCGTCGGCGAGATCGGCGGGGCGGTGCGCATCGGGTTGGCCCACTACACCAACCAGATGGAGGTCGACCAGCTGATCCGCGCGCTGGCCGACATTGGATAGCCGTGCGCTGGCCGACGTCTCGGCCTGGATCCGGCTGACGCCGCTGCTGACCGAGTACCTGCCGTTCACCCGTGACGACCTGCGGCCGGCGGCGTTGACCGTGCTGCTCGACGAGGTGCTGCTCGGGGCCCGCAGCGTGCTGGTGGAATGCGGCTGCGGCGCCGCTTCGGTGTTGATCGCCCGGCTGCTGCACCGGCGGGGCTTCGGGCACCTGCTGTCGTTGGAACACGACGAGCGCCAGGCCGCCTTCGTCGCCAGCCAGCTTCGCCGTGAGGGCCTCGGACACGTGGCCCGCGTCGTGCACGTGCCCCTGTCGCCGCACCCCGCCGCCATCGGCTCGGGCAGTTGGTACCAGCCCGAGGTCGTGCACGACGAGGTGGCGGAGTACGTCGACCGGTACGGGCTGGTCGACCTGTTGCTGGTCGACGGGCCCTCCGGCAGCGACCTCATCCGCTACCCCGCCATGCCCGTGTTCCGCGGCGTGCTGGCGCCCGGCGCCGCCGTGCTGCTGGACGACATCGGGCGCCCCGGCGAGCTGACCGTCATGGACCGCTGGCGGCGGGAGTTCGCGCTCCGCTTCCGCAACGAGGAGACGATCGGCTACGCCCTGCTCACGCCGTGAGCACGACCTTGCCGAACACGTCCGATGCCTCCAGCGCCCGGTGCGCCTCCGCCGCCTGCGCCATCGGCAGCGTGCGGCCGATGATCGGCTTCACTGCGCCGGCTTCTACCAGCGGCCACAGCCTCTCGCGGACGTCTTTCACGATGTCCGCCTTGCTGCCCTTGCCCGTGATCGGGCGTGCGCGCAGGCCGGCCGACAGCACCCCGCCGCGCTTGGCCATCAGCTTGCCGATGTTCAGCTCGCCCTTCACACCGCCCTGCATGCCGATGTTGACCACGCGGCCGTCCATGGCCAGCACGTCGATGTTGCGGTCCAGATAGGAGGCGCCCATGTTGTCCAGCACCACATCCGCGCCGTGGCCGTCCGTGGCCTTCTTGACCTCTTCGACGAAGTCCTGGGTCTTGTAGTTGATCGTGACGTCCGCGCCCAGCTCTCGGCAGAGCTTGAGGCGCTCGTCCGACCCCGCTGTGACGATCACCGTTGTCTGGAGCGCCTTGCCGATCTGGATCGCGCAGGTCCCGATGCCGCCCGCCCCTCCGTGCACCAGCAGCACATGCCCGGCGTTCAGACCTGCGGTCTGCACCACCGTCGACCACACCGTGCACACCACTTCCGGCAGGCCGGCTGCCGCGACGAGGTCCACGTTCTTCGGCAGCGGCAGCAGCTGTTCCGCCGGCACCGCGACCTTCTGCGCGTAGCCGCCGCCGGCCAGCAGGGCGCACACTTCGTCGCCCACCGCCCAGTTCTCGACGCCTTCACCCAGCGCCGCGATCGTGCCCGAGCACTCCAGCCCCAGAATCTCCGACGCGCCTTTCGGCGGCGGATAGAACCCTTGGCGCTGCAACAGATCCGCCCGGTTCACCGCCGTCGCCGCCACGGTGACGAGAACCTCGCCCGACTTCGGCGTCGGATCCGGCGCCTCCGTCCATTCCAGCACTTCCGGGCCGCCCGGCTGCCTGATCGTGATCGCCTGCATGGCTCTGACCGTAATCCGCTGGTCCCGTGGGCGCTTCGCGGGCACCATCACGTCATGGAGGCTTGGCCACTGCGGAACCTGGTGCTACGCACCCCTCGACTCGAACTGCGCCCCGACGACGACGCCGGCCTGCACGAGCTCATCGACGTCGCCCGCGCCGGCGTGCACGACCCCGAGTTCATGCCCTTCTCCGTGCCCTGGACCGACGTTCCCGCCGACCGCCTCGGCCTCGAGAACCTGCGCTACTACTGGTCCGAGCGCGCCAAACTGCGGCCTTCCGACTGGCACGTGCACTTCCTCATCCGCCTCGACGGCCGTGTCATCGGCGAGCAGGGCCTGATGGCCTCCGACTTCGCCGTCACCCGCGAGGTCTCCACCGGCTCGTGGCTCGGGCGTGCGTTCCAGGGCCACGGCTACGGCACCGAGATGCGCGCCGCAGTCCTGGCCTTCGCCTTCGACCACCTCGGGGCCGTTCAGGCCCGCACCTCCGCCTACACCGACAACGCCGCGTCCTTGAAGGTCAGCCGCTCCCTCGGCTACCTCGACGACGGCACCCTCCGCGACTCCCGCCGCGGCGCCCCCGCCGTCCAGCAGCGCCTCCTCCTCACCGCGGCCGACTTCCTCCGCCCCGCCTGGAAGCTCACCGTCGAAGGCGCAGAAGCCTGCCTCCCCCTGCTCATCGCCTGACACCCCGGCGAGTCCCGCTCAGCGTCACACCGAACTGCGTGAATTTGTTTCAGGCATTCGGTGTGTCTGTCGGCGGGACTCGCGGGGTTCAGCCCAGGTTGTCGGTGTTGAAGGTGTCGCAGGAGGCCGGGTTGCCGCTCTGGTAGCCGGTGGTGAACCAGTGCTGCCGCTGCGCCGAGGTGCCGTGGGTGAACGAGCCGGAGTTGACCTGACCGTTGCCCAGGTTCTTCTGGATGAAGTCGTCGCCGATGCGGGAGGCGGTGTCCAGCGCGTTGGTGATGTCCTGCTGCGACACATTGCTGATCAGCGGCTTGCCGTTGGCGCCGGGGGTGCTGGTGGCGTGGTTGGCCCACACGCCGGCGTAGCAGTCGGCCTGCAGCTCCAGCCGCACCGAGCCGGAGGTGGCGCCGCTGCCCTTGCCGATGTTCTTCGACGTGCCGAGCAGGTTCTGCACGTGGTGTCCGTACTCGTGGGCGAGCACGTAACCCTCGACGAACGGACCGCCGGTGGCGCCGAACCGGGTCTGCAGCTCCTTGAAGAAGCTCAGGTCGATGTACACGTGCTGATCGGCCGGGCAGTAGAAGGGCCCCATGCCGGTGGTGCCGGTGCCACAACCGGTCTGCTGCCGGCTGGTGAAGAAGATGGTGGTGGCCTTGCGGTACGTCTTGCTCGACCGCGCGAACTGGTCCTGCCAGTAGGCCTGGATCGAGTTCACGAGCGCGACGTCGCGGCAATCCTGGCTGGCGTTGGCCTGCGCGCCGGTCTTGCACTGGTTGATCTGGTTGTTGTTGGGCTGCCCGGTCAGCTGGTTGGACCCGCCGCCGCCGGCGAAGTGGCTGATCACGAGCCACAGGACGAGGCCGACGATGCCGAGGCCGCCGCCGCCCAGCGCCAGGCCGCCCAGCGGGAAGCCCCCGCCCCCGCCGCCGCCACCCGAGCCCCGGTAGTCCTGGACCTGCGAGGTGTCCAGCTCCGCGTCGTCGTTGAACTGCACGGTAAGTCCTCCCGGTCCGGATCGACGACGTCCACCATAGGCGGACCCCGGACATGCCTGGGTGCGGTGCCCCCGAAGGCCACCGCACCCAGGTCCTACCGGAAAAGTGACGGTCGCGGTCGTCGCGAGGTTGGCGTGGAACCTCACCAGGTGCGCCGTGAAACGCATCCGATGTGGGGCTCAACATCGTCGACGTGCGCGAACGAAGGACCAACGCCCCTCGGCGCTGCGCACCCGAGACCTAGCTCGTGCTGCTCACAGTCGCGACCGGACAGGCACCGACCAACCCGGCCGCAAGGGTGCAGCCGACTCGTCGACCGTCACAGCGAAGCTCTTCCGCCATGCAACCACCTGGTCCCTTCCCGGTAGTCCACGAAACCTGTTCCCGCTGGTCCATCCGTGTTCCGAGCTTGCTCCTACGTGACCTTGATCACAACCCCCCTGCGGTACCTGAATCGGTTGATTGTGCTGGTCACACAGGGTCAGGACGTTCGCGTGATCCGGTCGGAGGCCGGCGGCGCCAGGTTCTGGTGCGCCGTCAGGTACGCCGTGAACGCGTCCAGGTCGATCGCGCCGCCGACGATGCCGGCGCCCTGCTTCAACACCGTGAAGCCGTCGCCGCCGCCGGTGAGGAAGTTGTTCGCGGTCACCTTGTAGCTGCCGTCCGGGGTCACCGGCTGGCCGTCAACGGTGATCGACGTGATCCGCGAGCCGACCGCGGCCGACGCCGACCACGTGTAGTGCAGGCTCGACGAGATCTGCAGCATCTTGGTCTGCACCGAGCCGTCCGGCTGCGGCTGCCACTGCTGCTCAAGCACGGCCTTCAGCTGCGCACCCGTCAGCGTCTCCGTCTGCAGGATGTTCGCGAACGGCTGCACCGTGAACGCGTTGGCATACGTCACGGTCCCGTCGGCCACGCCCGCCGTCGAGGACTTGAAGTTCAGGTCCGCTCGGATGCCGCCCGGGTTCATCAGCGCCACCTGCGCGCCGGCCGACTTCGTCGACTCCAGCTGCGCGTCGCCGATCACGTCGCCGAGCGGCGACTCACCCGAAGCCTGTTGTGCCGCAACAATGTCCGAGGTGATCGCGCCGACGGCCTTGTTGGCGATCGGCGCCGCCTGCGTCACGGCCTTCGACACCAACGCCTGCACGGTCGGGTCCGGCGTCACGTCGCGCGTGACGACCTCGTTGTGCGCCACCGTCTTGCCGCGGATCGCGTCCTTGGTGCGCGGGTCGATCTTCAGGTCCACGACCGAGAGCAGCCGGCCGAACGAGGCGCCCTGGATCAACGGCCGCGGGTTGCCGGCCGGGTCCGGCACCGAGCAGTTGTACTGCTGGTGGCTGTGGCCCGAGAAGATCACGTCCACCTTGGCCGAGGCCGCCTTGGCGATCGCCAGCGCCGGGCCGGGGCTCGTCCGGCAGTCGTCCGGGCCGCCGCCCTCGGTGTTGTCACCCTGGTGCAGCAGCACGGCAATCGTCTTCACGCCCAGCCGGTCCAGCAGGTCGGCCGACCGGTTGATCGCCTGCACCTCGTCGCCGAACTTCAGGCCCTTGATCGCGTCCGCCGACGTCACGCTGGGCAGGTCCTTCAGCGGCACACCGATCACACCCACCGGCACGCCACCGCTGAAGTCCACAGTGAACGGCAGCAACGCCGGCAGGCCGTTGTCGAACGTCATGTTCGCCGCCAGGTAGGGGAACTTCGCGCCCTTGAACGGCTTGTCGAACAGGCAGCCGTCCGACGCGCAGCCGCCGAACTGCTTGCGCAGCAACTCCTGGTAGCCCTTGTCCAGCTCGTGATTGCCGATCGCCGACGCGTTCACGCCGATGTCGTTCATGAAGTCGATCGTCGGCTCGTCATGGAACAGCGCCGAGGCGAGCGGGGACGCCCCGACATTGTCGCCGGCCGAGAACACCAGGGTGTTCTTCGTCCGCAGCTGCTGCACATGCGTCGCCATGTACGCCGCGCCACCCGCCACCACCGAGGTGCCGTCCGACAGCGTCACCTTGCCCGACGAGCCGGCCGGCGGCTCCAGATTGCCGTGGAAGTCGTTGAACGCGATCAGGCGCACGTCGATCGGGGCCTGCGCCGCCTGCGCCGGGACACCGGTCAGCGTCAGCGTCGCCGCGGCGGTGACCGCCAGCGCGCCGAGCCGTCTAGCCAAAACGATCATGTGGATCCTTCCGGACTGCGCCCGACTCCCCGTTCGAGCGTTCGGCGCAGGAGTGTGCCCCGTGACCCGCGACAACGCCAGGGGCGGCGACTGAACGGGACGTGACGGTTAGCCTTGACGGGTGAGCGAACCCCAGTGGCTCGACGCCGGCGAGATGGCCGCCTGGCGCGCCTACCGCGTCTCCAGCATCCTGCTGGAAGGCCAGCTGCACCGCGAGCTCGTAGACGCCCACGACATCACCCTCGCCGACTACGAAGTCCTCGTCCGCCTCGCCGAACGCCCCGACCAGCGCATGCGCATGAGCGCGCTCGCCTCCGAGGTCGCCTCCTCCAAAAGCCGCGTCTCCCACCAGATCGCCCGTATGGAACGCGCCGGCCTCGTCGAACGCGACAACTGCACCAGCGACGGCCGCGGCGTCTACGCCGTCCTCACCGACACCGGCATGGCCAAACTCCGCGAGGCCGCCCCCACCCACGTCGACGGCGTCCGCCGCCACATGATCAACCTCACCACCGAGACCCAGCAGGCCACCATCGCCAAGGTCTTCGAACGCGTCGGCGCCATGCTGGCCGAGACTCCCGACGACTGACCGGCTACCCTCACACCCCAGGGAAGCGTGGCAGAGCGGCCGAATGCATCCGCCTTGAAAGCGGAAGACGGGCAACCGTCCGGGGGTTCAAATCCCTCCGCTTCCGCGCATGGGTGACCTGTGCTCGCGCCTGGCGGCGCTTCGCCTGGGCGCTCCAGGTGTCTTGTGAGGCTCGCGCCCCACACCCCCAGCCGGGAGGGGCTTCGCCCCCTGGCCCCCTTCGGGTTCGGCTGCGCCATCGCCCCAGGCTCGGCTTCAACGCCGGCATCTGGCTGGTGGCGGGGTTTGCTTCGCTGGTAACGCGTGTCGCGTCTCGGGCGATAGCTGAGCAGGTTTGCGTGCTCCTTTCGCGAGTTTGACGAATGGTCAACTTGGCCGCGCTTTGTGTTGTGAAGGTGGAAGAAACATGGCCTGGTTTGGTTCGGTGGGCAATCAGGATCTCGAACGTTACTACCCTGTATCGCCGACCGACGCCTTCGCCGCCTTGGTGGAGGTCGTTGGTGAGCGGTTCAATCTCAAGGAGTCGGACGACTTCACGATGACGGTGCACTTCAGCAAGGGCGCCAGCGCCTTCACGTGGGGTGAGAATTTCACCGCACAGGTTGTGCCGGCCGAAGCGGGTGTCAACGTCAAGGTCGCCAAGGTCGGCAAGGTCGGCGGCCAAATTCAGCAGGCCGCCCGTATCAGAAAACTGGTTGACCAGATGTTTGTCGAGTTGACCGCGCGGTTGCGGCAGAGGCATAGCGGCAAGGCGTAGGACCGAGGCTGCCTGGCAGGGGCGGAAAAACCCCTGGAGCGTTGTCAGGTGTGCTTGTACCGTGCGCCGAGTGGGGGCTATGGGGTTTTTCGGGGACGTTGTGGAGTTCGGGGTGCTGGGCGTCGACCACGGGGTGACGGCGGACGGCGTGGCGAGGGTGCTGGGGGAGCACTACGCGGACGTGGGGAAAGAGACGCTGCGGCAAGACTTGGGGCTGGTGGAGTTCTACTACCAGCGGTGCGCAGGCAGGCACTTCACGGTGCAGGTGCATCGGCTGAAGCGCGGCAGGGCGCGCAACCGAAGGCGCACGGTCGGGGACGCGATCATGGCGCGGTACGGCAGGAAGTACCGCAAGGCGCTCACGTTTGATGCGCTGAAGGCGGAGTTGGACCGGCGGAAGGTGCCGCTGTCGAGGTCGGGGTTCAGCTCTTGAGGCATACCCGGCTGCGCCGGATCGTGGTCGGATCCGGCGCCGTGCCCATCGCGCTCACGACCGCGTTCGGCGGCGTCGCCGTGGCGGACGAAACACCGGCCAACGGCGCTCAAAGCGGCCAGCACGTTGACCAACCCGCCTCGACTTTCGCCGTGTCGGCGAAGTTCGACAAGGCCGCCTATCACGTCAGCGACGAGATCAGCGGGTCGATCTCGGCGACGAACAACGGCACGGCCACGATCCACGTGCACTTCTCGGCAACGCCGGACAACCTGTCGTTGACGCGCATCGGGTGGTCGGACATCTGGACCGGCACCCCGGGCATCGACATCACGCCCGGCCAGACGATCACTCGTGGCTTTGCCGGCACGGTCGAGGACTCGGCCAAGCCGGTGAAGATCACCGCGGATCTGATGGGTAATCCGGCGATTCCCAACCTGGTGACGGACCAGGACACCGCCACGGCGGCCATCGTCGTCGGCAAGGGCGACATCGACGGCACGCTGTACTACGACAAGAACGGCAACGGCTCGTTCGACCAGGGCGAGGGCCTGCCGGACGTGAAGGTGACGATCAGCGGCGGCGCGCCCAGCCACACCCTGCCGCCGGTGAAGACCGATCAGGACGGCAGGTTCAAGGTCACCGACGTCCCGTCCGGCACCTATTCGGCGTCCTACGAGGGATTGGGCGACCTCGTCCCGCAGTCCGCCGACTGGCGCGTGGACCAAGGCACAGCGAAGGTCGTCAGCGAGGCCAGGTACAAGGTCTCCGACACGCTCACCGCGTCCACGAAGTTCACGGCCGACACGTACAAGGTCGGCGACACCGCGCATGTCACTGTGACCATGAAGAACAGCGGAGACCGCGCGCTGGCCGGCATCACGGTGATGTGCGGCATCGGTGACCCGCATGAGCTGAAGGGGCGCTCGGATGGCTGGGGCGATCTTCAGCAGAGCGGTCGTGGTGTGGCTGTGCCCGCGCACGGGACGACCACGCTCGACGTGACCGAAGCGGTGCCCGACGGGGCGCGTTCTTACGGCTACGTCCGCGTCCGCTGCGACTTCGGTCAGTTCAACGCCGGCTTCTACGACGGTGCGGAGCGGGCGCCCGTCGACCGTGTTCACGTGCCGGGGGCGATCTCCAACGTGCTCGGTGGGCTGGACAACGTCACGACCAAGATCGTGCCTGCGGGCGTGAAGCTGTACCTGGTCGACGAAATCTCCGCCAAGCCGGTGGCCAACACCGTCACCGACTCGAAGGGCGGCTTCTCGTTCAAGGGCTTGCCGTCCGGCCTCTACCGGACCGTCCTCGTCGGACCATGGAAGCTGGTCGCGGGGCAGTCGCCGGTATGGGACTTCACCGAGGGCGACCTCACCGGCCGCGACATCGGCGTCGAGCCTGGGCCGAACCAGCTCGACCCGTACGCCCCGACGACCGCCCCGACCACGCCGGCGCCGCAGGCCTTGCGGGTGCTGGCCAACACCGGTGCGGCCGACGTGCAGGCGCTGACCGGCGCCGCGATCTTGGCGGTGGTGCTCGGCGTGGGCCTGGTGCTGCTGTCGCGACGCCGTCGGACCAGCTGAAACCAGGGCAACGCCAGGGTCCGACCCTGATGCTTCGAGCCTGCGCCCGGCGCAGGCTCGAAGCATGGTCAAGGTACGGGACATCGCGTTTGTCGCCGCGCCGGTGCTGCTGGGCGGCTACGGCGTGGTGCGGCTGTTGAGCGGGCACGGCCCCGGCATCGGCTGGACCGCGGGACATCTGCTGTTCCTGGCCGGCCTGGTGCTGTTCGTGCCCGTGCTCCTCAAGCTCGGCGACCGGCCGGGCGCGGCGCCGGTGATCGCGGCGATCGGGCTGCTGGGCCTCGCCGCGTCGGCGGCCCAGGTCGTGATCGACGTCGTCGTGGGCCTGCTCGCGAGCGACCGCGCCGGGATGAACATCCTGTACCACCAGGTGCAGTCCGTGCCGGGCCTGCTGCCCGGCGTCTACGTGATCGGGCCGGCGCTGTTCTACCTCTGCCTGATCGGGCTCGGCGTTGTCAACTGGCGCGTCCTGGGCTGGTGGAGTCCGGTCCTGCTGGCCGTGGGCACCGGATTGACGCTCGTCAGCCTCGATCTGATTCCGCTGGCCGCCGTTTGCTTCCTGTTCGCGATCGGTCCGTACGGTGTGCGCCGCAACGACCGACGACTGACTGGGGCCACGCAGTGAGTGACGCCAAGCTCTTCTTCCAGGAGTTCCTCCGCTCGCCGCTCACCACCGCGTCGGCGATCCCCAGCTCCAAGGCGTTGTCCGACCAGATGGTCGCGCCGATTCCCGAGCATGGCGAGCCGGTCGTCGTGGAACTCGGGCCAGGCACCGGCGCCTTCACCGAGGTGATCCAGTCCCGGCTGGACGGTCGCGGGCGGCACCTGGCCGTGGAACTCAACCCGCGGCTGGCCGACGTGCTGGCCAAACGCTTTCCCGACGTCGAGGTCATCGTCGCCGACGCCGAGCGGTTGCCGGAACTGTTGGCAGAACGGGGAGTCTTCGCCGACGTGGTGGTCAGCGGACTGCCGTGGGCCGCATATCGAGGCCGGCTCACCGAAGCCGTCGCGGCGGCCATGCACCCGGCCGGCGTCTTCACGCAGTTCACCTACACCTGGACGCGGTGGGCCGGGCCGTCCAAGCGCCAGCTCGCCGGATTTCGGCGCTGCTTCGAGGAAGTCGTGCTGACCCGGACGATCTGGGGCAATGCGCCGCCCGCGCTCGTGCACGTGATGCGACGGCCGCGGCCGGTTTGAACCCGTTCACAACGGGTAGGCAACGGTGGAGTGTGCCTGGGGCCGGTCACGTTGACTGGAGTTCACCCCGGCGTGGTTGGGTGGCGAGATGACGGAAACCAGGACCGAAAACCTGCCGTTGACCGACGGCCGCGAGCTGCGCGTGACAGCCGCGGAACCGGAGGGTGCAGCGCGGGGCGGTCTGGTGCTGCTTCACGAGGCCCGCGGGGTCACCGACACGGTCCGGCTGCTGGCCGGATCACTGGCGGCCGAGGGCTGGCTCGTGGTGGCGCCGCACCTCTACCCGGACGCCGAGTCGGACGACGGCCAGGTTCCGCAGCTGCCGGTCGAATCCGTGCTCGCGGACATCGACGTGGCCTGCGTGTGGCTCGCCGAGCGGGGCATCACCCCCGACCGGACCGGTGTCATCGGCTTCGATCTCGGTGGCGCCGCCGCCCTGATCGTGGCGACCAGGCGCGCCATCGGCGCGGCGGTCAGCGTGTCCGCCCGCGGCGTCATCACGCCGCTGTCGGACGGATTGCCCTCGCTCGTCGAGGTCGCGCACGAACTGAGCTGCCCCTGGCTCGGCCTCTACGGCGAGCAGGACGAGCAGGTCAGCGCCGAGGAGGTCGACAAGCTGCGCGACGCCGCGGCCTCGGCCGACGTGGCGACCGACGTGGTCCGGGTCGCCCAGGCCAACCACCGCTTCGACACCGACCCGAAGGCCAGTGCCGAAGCGTGGCAGCGCACTCTCAACTGGTTCGACTCACACCTGCGGTGATCAGGCGACCCCGGCGGCCACCGAGATCTCCGGCTCGGTGGCCGTTCGGACGTCGTCCACCGACACGCCCGGCGCCAGCTCGACCAGCCGCAGTCCGTCCGGCGTGACGTCGAGCACCGCCAGATCCGTGATGATCCGCTGCACCACACCGCGGCCGGTGAACGGCAGCGAGCACTCCTTGAGGATCTTCGGCGAGCCGTCCTTGGCGGTGTGCTCCATGATCACGATCACCCGCCGGGCCCCGTGCACCAGGTCCATCGCCCCGCCCATGCCCTTGATCAGCTTGCCCGGGATCGCCCAGTTCGCGAGGTCACCCGAGGCCGACACCTGCATCGCGCCCAGGATCGCCGTGTCGATGTGGCCGCCGCGGATCATGCCGAACGACAGCGCCGAGTCGAAGAAGGCGGCGCCCGGCAGCGTCGTCACCGTCTCCTTGCCCGCGTTGATCAGATCCGGATCCACCGCGTCGTCCGTCGGGTACGGGCCGGTGCCCAGAATGCCGTTCTCGCTGTGCAGCACCACCGTCACGCCCTCGGGCAGGTAGTTCGGCACCAGTGTGGGCAGGCCGATGCCCAGGTTCACGTACTGGCCGTCCTCGAGCTCCCGCGCGGCCCGGGCGGCGATTTCCTGCCTGCTCCACCCCATCACTGGGCCTCCCTCACGGTACGGCGCTCGATCCGCTTCTCGTTGTCCGTCACCAGCACCACGCGCTGCACGAAAATGCCCGGCAGGTGCACGTGCTCCGGATCCAGCTCGCCCGGCTCCACCAGCTCCTCCACCTCGGCCACCGTGACCTTGCCGGCCATCGCGCACAGCGGGTTGAAGTTCATCGCAGACTTGTCGAAGACCAGATTCCCGTGCCGATCGCCCTTCGCCGCCCGAACCAGCGCGAAGTCAGTGTTGATCGCCTCTTCCAGCACGTAGTCCCGCCCGCCGAACGCGCGCGTCTCCTTCGGCGGCGACGCCACCGCCACCCCGCCGTCCGCGCTGTACCGCCAGGGCAGGCCGCCCTCCGCGATCTGCGTGCCGCCGCCCGCCGGCGTGAAGAACGCCGGGATGCCGCAGCCGCCCGCCCGCAGCCGCTCCGCCAGCGTGCCCTGCGGAACCAGCTCCACCTCCAGCTCCCCCGACAGGTACTGGCGGGCGAATTCCTTGTTCTCACCCACGTACGAGGAGGTCATCCGCGATATCCGGCGGTCGTGGAGCAGGACGCCGAGGCCCCAGTCGTCCACGCCGCAGTTGTTGGACACGACCTTCAGATCATCGACCCGGAGGGCGTGTACCGCCCTGATCAGATCGCTGGGAATCCCACACAACCCGAATCCGCCGACGGCGAGGGTCGCCCCCGCCGGCAGATCACTGACCGCGTCAGCCGCGGACGGCCGAACCTTGTCCATTGTCACTCCCCGCCACGCCGATGTGGACCCGTTCACGCTAGTGACCGCGCGCCACGGGCGTCCACCTCCGACCGGACGTGGCCCGCGCCACACCCCTCAGGCCGTCCGTGCAGGTCACACCCCCTCTGACCCCCCGTTTTGGTGCCTGCGCCCCGAGTGTGTAGTCTTATCGACGGTAGCCGAGGGCTCCGGGGAGGCTTCGCCTAGTCTGGTCTATGGCGCCGCACTGCTAATGCGGTTTGGGTTCACCCCCATCCCGGGTTCAAATCCCGGAGCCTCCGCAACATCCTGGCCTGCTAGGATGACAACTGAACAAGCGCCCGTAGCTCAACGGATAGAGCATCTGACTACGGATCAGAAGGTTAGGGGTTCGAATCCCTTCGGGCGCACGCGCAAGAGTGGGAGAGGCCTGTCGGCGGAAAACGCCGATAGGCCTCTTGCTTTGTGTTTTGTGGGCTCTCGCCCCACACCCCAAGCCAGGGCGGGCTTCGCCCCCCTGGACCCCCCTTCGGGCTCGCTGCGCATCGCCCCTGGGCTCGGCTGCGCCATCGCCCTCGGATCGGTGGGCTCGCTCCGCATCGTCGAGGCTCGGGTACGAGGAAGGTTGAGCTTCTTGGTGGTCTGCTCAGCGGACGACGGCCACCGGTGGCAACCCACCATCGAGAGCGGATCCGGCCGGCGTGTTCGACGTAGGTTGCGGCTGTCATGCCGTGGCTGCGCTCTTTGGCGACGGACTTTTCGATGCGGGACGCAATCGCGGACCAGGCTGGTCCAAAGCGTCCTGGGCGCGCGATCCTGCTCGTCCAGAACATCTCGGCACCGCTGAGCAAGTAATGCCACGCCTCGACGGTCTCGCCAGCAACTCACGGCCAAGTCGGCCGCTGCAGTGCGAACCAACGTGTTGGGACGATGTTGGACCCGGAGCACTCACGGTCGCTCGCACCGTCGACCTGACGATCGGTGAGCACGACGGCGTAGACCGATTGTCGGACATGAAGGTTGCGGTTCGGGCAAAAAGCTAACGGAACGCGGCGAATGGCGGACTTGTTCAGGGGACAGCGAGTCTGGAGGGCCGCGAAGTGGACGAGAACGAAGGCGTCGGGGCGAGCGAACCTGGGCAGGAGTACGACGTTGTTGCGACGGCACCGAAGCGTCGGCGATGGGTGGGACCGTTCGTGGGCGGCATCGCGGTCGGTGCGCTGCTGCTGAGCGTGGTGTGGGGGCTGAGTCAGCCGAAGGGACCAGGGCCCGGGGCGTTGTTTCAGGCGGCGGCCGGAACCGGAGGGACGACCAGCAGCGCGGCGGCGACGTTCACAATGCTCGGGACGTTCAAGCTGTACGGGACCTCGACCGGCACCAGCAGTATGTGCCATGGCAGCGGTGGATACAGCGACATCGCAGACGGAGCAGCGGTGACAGTGTATGACGCGGCCGGGAAGGTCACCGCAGTCGGGGCGATAACGCAGCCCTCGAGTCTTGGTGTGCTGGGATGCACATTCTCCATCGTTGTTCCTAATGTCCCGAACGGCGAGAAGTTCTATCAGATCGAAATCAGCCATCGGGGCAAGGTGACGGTGACGGCCGACGACGCCAAGGCCGGCCGGGTGTCGCTGACGCTGGGAAATTAAGGCGCGAACGGCCGGCGGGGCAGTGGACTGGAATAGACGATGGTGGTGGTTACGGGGCCGAGGGTGCTGATGCGGCCGGTGACCTCCTCCAGGTGGCGCATGGAGCGGGCGAGGACCTTGAGGACGAAGCAGTCCTCGCCGGTGACGTGATGGGCCTCGACGACCTCGGGGGTGGAGTCGACGAGGGCGTGGAAGGGCCGATAGTTGTTGGTGGGATAGCGAAGGCGGACGAAGGCCATGATCGACAGGCCCAGGCGGTCGGGGTCGAGGACGGCGGAGTAGCCGGTGATGACGCCGGACTCCTCGAGGCGGCGGACGCGCTCGGTGACGGCGCTGGGGGACATGGAGACGGCGCGGGCGAGCTCCGCGTAGGAGGCGCGGCCATCGGCCTGGAGCGCCTCCAGGATGCGCCAGTCGGTGGAGTCGAGGGAATCCGTGGTCACGAAGCGAGAGTTCCATGGAAAAGCCGGCAGGATGGCCGGAAGGCCGTGGATCATGGGTTCAGCGAAGGGCGGCCTGGAAATAGCGTCGGTGGCATGAACTTCTTCGAGATGCGGCTGGCCTTCCAGACGGACGTGAGCGACGTGCAGAAGGCGCTGAGCAGTGGGGAGCCGGGGTTCGTGCTGGTCGACACCCGGAGCGCGCAGGCGTGGGGGCGAGGGCGGATCCCGGGGGCGGTGCGGCTGGAAGACGCGGACCTGCGGCCGGAGGTCCCGGTGGTGACGTACTGCTGGGGGCCGGGCTGCAACGGGGCGACGAAGGCGGCGGCGAAGCTGGCCGCCGAGGGGTTCCAGGTGCGGGAGATGATCGGCGGCATCGAGTACTGGATCAGGGAGGGCTTTCCGGTGCGCACGGACGCGGGTGAGGAGCTGGGGAAACCCGATCCGCTCACGGCACTGGACTGCGGTTGTTGAGGAGTTAACCTTCGGAACGTGGCAGTTGTGCTCGACGGCAAGTCGTTGACGTGTGCGGAGGTGATCGCGGTCGCCGTCCGCGGCGAACCGGTGAGCATCGACCCGACAGCACGGGAGTGGGTGAAACGGGCGGCGGACCTGGCGCAGGAGGTCACGGGACGCCGGCCGGTCTACGGCCGCACCACGGGCGTGGGCGCCAACCGCATGGTGAGCGTGGAGGAGCAGGAGGTCGCGGCGTTCGGCCGCCGCCTGCTCCGCAGCCACGCGGGCGGCACGGGTCCGCTGATCCCGGAGACGGAGGCGCGGGCGATGATGATCGTCCGCGCCAACCAGATCCTCGCCGGTCACTCCGGGGTGTCGGAGCATGTGCTGGACGCGGTGGTGCTGGCCCTCAACGCGCGCTGCTATCCACAGGTGCACTCGATCGGCGCGATCGGCACGGGCGACCTGACGGCGCTGGCGGAGCTGGCGTTGACGCTGCTGGGCGAACAGCCCTGGATGGGCCCGCACCCGTTGCCCCCGATCGACTTCGCGACGTCGGACGCGCTGGCGTTCCTGTCCAGCAATGCCCTGACGATCGGCCAGGCGGTGCTCGCCTCGGGCCAGCTGTCGGCGCTGCTGGACCAGACGTGCACGACGGCGGCGCTCTCGCTGCTCGCGGTGGACGGCTCGGTGGAGCCGTTCGCCGAGGTCGTGCACCAGTCGAGGCCGCACCACGGCAGCCAGCTGGTGGCGCGGCGCATCCGTGACCTGCTGGGCGAGATCACGCACACGCCGGCGCGCGTGCAGGATCCGTTCGGCCTGCGGTGTTTCCCGCAGGTCCACGGGGAGGCGGCCGACGGCCTGCTGGCGCTGGAGCAGGTGCTCACCGTGGAGATCAACGCCGGCGCGGAGAACCCGCTGGTGTCGGTGCTCGACGGCGACGTCTTCCACCACGGCGGATTCCACAGCATCACGCTCAGCCTGGCCTTGGACAAGGCGCGGCTGTCGGCCCTCCAGACGGCGCAGCTGTCGGTGAGCCGGCTGGCGATGCTGTGCGAACCGAACTACACGGGCCTGCGTCCGTTCGCGGCGGACGAAGCCAGCGGCAGCTCGGGCCTGATGGTCATCGAGTACACGGCGGCGGCCTCGCTGGCCAGCTTCCGCTCGATGGCGATGCCCGCGGTGCTCGGCCACGCCACGCTGTCCCGGGGCGTCGAGGAGCACGCCAGCTTCTCGGCCCAGTCGGCGCGGATGACCGGAGAAGTGGTGCCGCACTTCGTGATCGTGCTGGCATGTGAGCTGATCGCGAGCGCGCGCGTGCTGCGGATGCGGCAGATGCACCCGAACAACAGCGTCGAGCTGCGTGCCGCGTTCGACAACGCGGTGGCCGTGCTGCCGACGGAGACCGTGGACCGGCCGCTGACCGTGGACCTGATGACGGCCAGCGCCCTGCTCACCGGCGAGCACCTGGAGATGCCGGATCAGCTCCGGCGCGTCACGGACAAGCGCGTCAAAGATAAGCCTGCCTGAGCTGCCGCTCGGCGTCGTCCAGGTACTCGGCGAGCATCTGTTCGGCCCGCTCCCGGCCCTCCTCGGCCAGCGCCACCAGGATCTCCCGGTTGCGCTTGATATACGGCTCGTGGAACCGCTGCGGGTCGCCCATCACGTGGAAGACCAGCCGGAGCTCGGCGAGGATGCCGCGCATCATGTCGACGACCCGTGGGCTGCCGGCGAGCTCGCACAGCGCCTGGTGGAACCGCAGGTTGTGGGTGCCGACCGCGGCCCAGTCGGACTGCTCGGCCGCCGCGACGGCCTCGTCCACGACCAGGTGCACACGCCGGATGTCCTCGGCGGTCACCTCGGCGTAGCGCAGCGCGCCGCACTCGACGACCTTGCGCAGCCGGTACAGGTCGGTGACGTCGTCCTGGGTCAGGGTGCGCACGAACACGCCGCGGTTCAGCTCGTGCACCAGCAGCCGCTCGTGGGTGAGCAGCCGGAACGCCTCGCGCAGCGTGTTGCGGGAGACGCCGAGCGCGGCGCCGATCGCCTCCTCGGACAGGCGGGTGCCCGGCGGCAGGTCACCCACGGTGATCCTGGTGCGCAGCACGTCGGCGACGCGTTCCGCGGTGCTGACGCGGTCCAGCTGGAGGCGGTCGGCGGCGAGCAGCTCCACCGGTCCGCCGGTCGGATCGGCCACGAGACCCCTTTCGGCGATAACCGTTGAACAATATATTTTCACCGATTCGAGCGTCCAAGCTCCACCCCAGCGTGTGACGCCCTCGGTGCCACAGTGGGACCGGCCGGGCGAGCAGGACATGGGCGGCAGCGGGGGATGGGCGCCCCGCCTGCCGCCCATGGCAACTACGGTTGGGCTCGTGAAGGAGCAACGCGCCGCGCACCTGTTCGCGCTGCTGATGCTCGTGGTGACGGTCGGGCCGGTGGTGTCGATCTGGCTGTCGGTGATCGCGGCGACCGCGCTGTTCCTGCCGCAGGTGCCGACCAGCTTCACCGGCGGCGGGCTGCGCTCGATCGTCGTGCTGGTGGTGGCGTCGCTGGCCGTGTCGCAGATCCTGGTGCCGGTGCTCCGGTGGGTGCCCGGTCGGCCGTACCCCCGTATCGGCGCTGCGCTGTGTGCGCTAATCGGGTTGTTTGCCGGCGTGCTGGCGGTGATCCTGGCTTAGCGTGAATCACATGACCGAGCGAGCCGAAGTGGTCGTCGTCGGTGGTGGTGTGATGGGGCTGTCGACCGCCTTCCACCTCGCCGAGGCCGGGGTCGACGTGCTGCTGGTGGAACGGGACGAACTCGGCTCCGGCAGCACCTGCCGGGCAGCCGGCGGTGTGCGGGCCCAGTTCTCCGATCCGGCCAACATCGAGCTGGCCCGGCGCTCGCTCACGGCGTTCGAACGATTCCGCGAGCGGCCCGGCGCGGAGATCGACCTGCGCCAGCACGGCTACCTGTTCCTGCTCGACGACGAGTCCGACGTGGCCGCCTTCGAGGCCGGCGTCCGGCTCCAGAACGAGCTGGGTGTGCCGAGCCGGATGCTGACCGTCGGGCAGGCGATCGAACTGTCGCCGCTGGTCGTCGGGGACGGGCTGCTAGCGGCGGCGTTCTCGCCGACGGACGGTCACTGCACACCCGAGGCCGTGGTCCAGGGCTACGCCCGTGGCGCCCGGCGGCTCGGCGCTCGGATCCGGCAGCACTGCACGGTCAACGGGATCGAGGTGGTGGACGGCATGATCACCGGCGTCCGGACGACAGAGGGACTTGTCGACACGTCAACAGTGGTCGTGACGGCCGGCGCGTGGTCGGCGACCGTCGGCGAGATGGCCGGAGTGCCGCTGCCGGTCGTGCCGTTGCGGCGGCAGATCATCGTGACGACCGAAATGCCCGACCTACCACCGGATCTGCCGATGACCATCGACTTCGGCACGTCGTTCTACTTCCATCCCGAGGGGCCGGGGCTGCTGGTCGGGATGTCCGATCCGGACCAGGAACCGGGTTTCCATCTCAGTACCGACGACGAATGGCTGCCGGGGCTGGCTGAGGCCGTGCAGCGGCGCGCGCCGTCGCTGGCCGATGTCGGCATCGCGCACCGGTGGGCCGGGCTGTACGAGATGAGCCCCGACCACAACGCCCTGATCGGCGAATCCCGTGACGTCAGCCGGCTGTTGTACGCGACCGGCTTTTCGGGGCACGGCTTCCTTCAGGGGCCGGCCGTCGGCGAGGTGCTGCGGGACCTCGTGCTCGGCGTGCCGCCCGTGGTCGACGTGGACGGGCTGTCCGCCGACCGGTTCGCCAGCAGTTCGGATCGTCCCGAACTGAACTGCGTCTGATGCTGAACCCCATCCATCTGCGCACCCTGACCGAGGCGGTCCGCACCGGCTCGTTCGCCGAGACCGCGCGCCTGCTCGGCTACACGACTTCCGCCGTCTCACAGCAGATCGCCATGTTGGAACGGGCCGTCGGCGCCCAGCTGTTCGAGCGCTCCGCGCGTAGCGTCCGTCCCACCGCCATCGCCGAGCGGATGGCCCTGTTGAGCCGGGACGCGCTCGCCGCACTGTCCGAACTGGAGCGTGAGGTGCGGGCCCTCACCCGCGGTGACGCCGGCACCTTGCGGCTGGCCAGCTTCGCCACCGCCAACGCGCGGATCATGGCCTCGACCCTGGCCGCCATCGTCGAACGCCGCCCCGGCGCCGACGTCCTGCTGGACGAGGGCGAGCCCGACGAGGTCCTCGCCGGCGTGCTGGACGGCGACCGTGACGTCGCCGTCGTCTTCGGCTACGACCTCGACCCCCGGACGTGGCCCCGGGAGCTCGTCGCCACCCCGCTGCTGTCCGAGCCGCTCGTTCTCGTCACCGCTCCCGGCCACCGCTTGGCCACGCGCGGCGACGTGTCCCTTGTGGAGGTCGCCGACGAGCGCTGGATCTGCACCCGCAGCGACACCGCCGGCTCCAAGTCCTTGGAACGCCTCTGCGCCGCCGCCGGCTTCGTCCCGCGCATCACCTTGCGCAGCAACGACTATGGCGTCGTCTGCTCCCTCGTCCGCCGCGGCCTCGGCGTCGCCGTCGTGCCCCGCCTGGCCCTCGGCATCGACACCGGCCTCGGCGTCCTGCGCATCGCCGACTCCGACGTCTTCCGCCGCATCCTCGCCCTGCACCGCCCCAGCAACACCAACCCGCTGCTCCCCATCGTCCTGGACGCCCTGCGGCTCCAGTGTCAAGCCATCGCCCAGCGCTGGGCCTGAGTTGTCCACAGGTCTCGAGTTGTCCACATCTGGATCTTCGCCCGCCCCGAGGGCAGCGCCGGGCCGGTAGGCTGGCAGCGGGGACGCCCCCCGGGTTTGGGTGGGGGCTGGTCAGAGCTTCTTCATCCGCACACGGCTGATGGAGTGGTCGGCTTCCTTGCGCAGCACCAGGGTCGCCCGGCCCCGGGTGGGCCGGATGTTGTTGACCAGGTTGGGCTCGTTGATCTCCTGCCAGATCTGCGTCGCCCGGGCCACGGCCTGCTCGTCGGTCAGCGAGGCGTAGCGGTGGAAGTACGAGGCGGGGTTGGCGAAGGCGGTGTCGCGCAGCTTGAGGAAGCGGCTGACGTACCACTGCTGGATGCAGTCGGTGCGGGCGTCGACGTAGAGGGAGAAGTCGAACAGGTCGGACACGGCGAGGCGGGTGCCGGGCTGAAGCACGTTGAGGCCCTCGACGATGAGGATGTCGGGCTTGCGCACCAGTTGCCGGGTTCCGGGCACGATGTCGTAGCTGAGGTGGGAGTAGACGGGCGCCTCGACCTCGGGCGCGCCGGCCTTGACGTCGGCGACGAAGCGCACAAGGGCCCGGCGGTCGTAGCTCTCGGGGAAACCCTTGCGTGTCATCAGGCCCCGCCGCTCCAGCTCGGCGTTGGGCAGCAGGAAGCCGTCGGTGGTGATGAGGTCGACCCGAGGATGGTCGCTCCACCGGGCCAGCAGGGCCTGGAGAATGCGGGCGGTGGTGGACTTGCCGACGGCGACGCTGCCGGCGACGCCGATGATGAAAGGCACCTTTTCGGACGGTTCGCCCAGGAATGTCGTGGTGGCGGCGTGCAGCCGCTGGCGGGCGGCGACCTGAAGGTTGATCAGCCGTGACAGCGGCAGGTAGATGTCGGCGACCTCGTCGAGCGACACTCGGTCGCCGAGACCCTGCAGGCGATGCAGCTCGTCCGAGGTGAGGCTCATCGGCGTGGCCGCGCGCAGCTCACGCCAGTGCTCGCGCCCCAGCTCCACGTACGGGGTCAGATCGCGCGCTCGCGTCACGTCCACAGTGTCCCCGCCGGTCCCGGTTTCGTTCACCCCCACGACACGTGATGTTGACGACGCTGAGCAGGTGACCGTTTGACACGAACGGGCTAGTCGGGGAGATCAAGTTATCTCCGTTGGATAACGATCTTATCGCGAGATGTCTGCTGTTTCATGACCGTGTAATCGTTTGCGTCGATGTGACCAGCGGAAACGCCGACCTGTGGATAACTTGAGCGATCCGCGATTCACGGCCTCGGTCGACGATTTTGGTGACGCAGGGTGATAACCGAGTTGAACTCGGCTAGTCGATCTTCGTGTCGTGTCACGGTCCTCTGACGTTTCCGCAGGTCAAGCCTTGTGTGTTGACCGGTGCGCGATAGGGGTCACTCAATCGAGTAGCGTGGCGCCGCGTTCCATACCGGACTTTCACCGAGCGCGGCGCAAACCGCCCGTTCGGACTATGTGTCACGAGCTTGGATGCGTCCTTTTGGGTGAGTGGACGCTCGGAACGTGACATTGCAGGGCAGGTCAGTGGTCGGGGACCCGCGCTAGCAGGCAGTCAAAGAGGAGAGTCATGGCAAACCGGTTCCACCCGGGTCGCATCGCCGCCGCTGTGCTCGGCGCCTCGATCGCGCTCATGTCGGCCGCGCCGCTGGCATTCGCTGCGGACAGCGCCGCCCCGCACGACGGCACGTCGTCCGTCACCGCCACGCCGATCGACCCCAACCCGGGTCCGCATGGCGTCAGGGTCCTGCTGAAGGGCGGCGACCTCAAGGAGCCGTCGGTGGAGGGCACCACGCTGATCGCGCTCAAGATCGACGGTGTCAAGGACCCGGTCCTGACCTACTGCATCGGCCTCACGCTGCACCTCAACCACGACAAGATGCACGAGGTCGACTGGGACAAGTACCCGAACCCGAGCGTGCTGTTCGACAAGAACAAGTCGCAGATCAACTGGGTGCTGCACAACTCGTTCCCGACCGTGAAGCTGGCCGACCTGGCCAAGGCCGCGGGCATCCCGGACCTGACCGTGGAAGAGGCGGTCGGCGCGACCCAGTCCGCCGTCTGGCACTTCAGCGACGGCGTCGACCTGGTGGGCGCCAAGAACTCCGACGGGAAGCCGTACTCCGACAAGACTGTCAAGGACGTGGACAAGCTTTACCACTTCCTCACTGACAAGAACCCCGGCCTCGAGCAGCCCAAGCCGACGCTGAACATCGCATCGGCCGATGCCAAGCAGAACGGCAACCTGGTCGGGCCGTTCGTCATCAAGAGCACCGCGACCGGCGACCTGAAGCTGGACACCAGCAAGTTCCCCAAGGGCGTCACGCTGACCGACGCCAAGGGCAACCCGGTCACCTCGGTCAAGGACGGCGACAGCGTCTTCGTCAAGGTCGCTGACGGCACTCCGGCCGGCAACACCACGTTCAGCATCTCCGCCGAGGCCACGCTCGACCTCGGCCGCATCTTCGTCGGTGTCAACGACAACCCCGACAAGTGCAAGGACGGCAGCAAGGACCAGAAGTACTGCACCCAGCCGCTGATCGTCGCGCAGGCCAGCAAGGTGACCGTCTCGGCCGAAGCGCCGGCCTCATGGACCACTCCCACGACGCCGACCACCACGACCACGACGACCACCACGACCACGAAGCCGACGACCACGACGACCACCACGCAGCCGTGTGTGCCGTCCACGTCGACGTCGCCGACGACCACGACGACCACCACGACGAGCAACGGTGGCACCACGAGCCCCACCACCACCTCGATGCCGCCGTCGTGCACCACGCCGACCCCGACCACCACGGCCGACACCAACCAGCTCGCCTACACCGGAGCCTCGGTCATCGGCCCGGTGATCGCCGCGATCGTGCTGATCGGCGCGGGCATCGGCGCGCTGTTCTTCGTGCGTCGCCGTAAGGCCAACCACAGCTGACACCAGCTGGTTCGCTGAGCCATGTGGGGCCTCCCGTGCGAACGGGAGGCCCCACTGTCGTTTCGGTTAGGTACGCTCCGTTGTCGACCCTGACCTCGAAAGGTGGACTGTGAACGTCCCCAACGCGACTGAGCCCGCACAGTCCGACAGCACCCCCCGTGCCGGTCGCCGGCCGGTGATGGTGACGTGGGAGGGCCTGACCGGCCCCCGCCTCGAGTCGGCCCGGCTGGTGCTGTCGGAGAACCGGATCAAAGGCAGCGGGCGGGTCGTCGCCGCCGCCATCGAGGGCAACGAAGCCTACAACGCCTCCTTCGAGCTCTCCGTCGGTGAGGACGGCGTGGTGAGCCGGCTGCTGCTGCGCAGCACCACCGCCGAGGAAGAGCGCACCATGTCGCTCAGCCGCACCGAGGACGGCATGTGGATCATCGACCGCGGCCGCGGCGCCGAGCGCCGTGACTTTGAGGGCGCGCTCGACGTCAACCTGCAGAGCAGCGTCCTGTTCAACGCGCTGCCGGTGCGCCGCCTCGGCCTGCACCGCGAGGCCGGCGAGCACGAGCTGCCGGTCGTCTGGGTGTCACTGCCGGACCTGTCGGTCAGCCTCGTCCACGAGCGCTACCGCACCGTCTCCGTGGACGACAGCGGCAGCGTCGTCGCGTTCGACCGTGGCGACGCCTCGGTCGAGCTCACCGTCGACTCCAACGGCCTCGTGGTCGAGTACCCCGATCTCGCCCGTCGGGTCTGATCAGAGCATCTGGACGATGGCCACGGTGCCGTCGAGGGCGGTCAGTCGGCCGCCCTTGTTGCCGAGGTCGCGCAGGTTGGTGAGGGCGTCCCGAGCCTCCAGGTCGACCTTGACGGCGTGACGGGCGCCGGAGCGGTGCTGTTCGAGCTCCCGGCGAGCCAGGTGGCCGGCGTTGACGGTGGCGGCGAGGCCGCCCGTGGAGGCGAGGGAGCCGCGGGCGGCGCCGAGGCGGCCGAGGGCGTCGTCGACGGCGTCGAGGAGGGCGGCCCGGTTGCCCTCACACATGGCCTGCACGAGCTCGGGACGGCTGCCGGCGACCCGCGTGCCATCGCCGAAGGCGCCGGCGGCCAGCGCTAGCGACAGCGGCCCTCCGGAGGCGCCGACGCTGGCGAGCACAGCGGCCAGCAGATGCGGCAGGTGGGAGATGCGGGCGACGGCGTCGTCATGGGCGGACGCCGACGCCGGCACGACGTGGGCGCCGCAGGCCAGGGCGAGCTGCACGACCTCGAGCCACACCTCCTGGTCGCTGTCGTCCTCCGTCGTGACGACCCAGGCGGCATCCCGGAACAGCTCGGCCGAGCCGGCTGTCCACCCCGACCGCGACGTGCCGGCCATGGGATGCCCGCCGACGTACCGCGCGTAAGGGTTGATCTTGCGCACGGCCTCCGACACCGCCCCCTTGACGCTGATGACGTCGGTGAGCCGACATCCGGGCGCGTAGGCGGAGACCGACCGCAGCACGTCGGCCAGCGCGGTCAGCGGCACGGCGAGCACGATGAGGGCGTCTTCCTCATCGGCTCGGCGCAGCGCGTCGTCGACGCTGTCCTCGACTGTGAAGCCGGCCGCGCGCGCGGCATCGGCGTCCGTGGTGGACGCGGTGGCACCCCAGGTCGCCCGGCCGGCAGCGCTGGCGGCGCGCATGACGGACCCGCCGATCAGTCCCAACCCGATCACACAAACAGGCAGCACGTGTCCCATCCTGCCGCCACGGGCGAACCTGGCGAAACCACCCCGGGTGTTAACGCAGCGCGTCGAGTGCGAAAGCGGCGTACATCGCCACCCCGTGCTCCATCGCGGCCTCGTCGAACAGCACCCGGTTGGAGTGGTTCGGGGCCGCCCCGTCCAGCGCGGTCGACGGCGGGCAGGCGCCGAGGAAGGCCATCGCGCCGGGAATCTGCCTGGTCACGTACGAGAAGTCCTCCGCGCCCATCATCGGTTCGTCCATCGGCTCGCTGTAGCGCTGCCCGAGCACGGAGCCGGCCAGGCCGAGCACGGTGGCGGCGACCTCGGCGTCGTTCACAGTGATCGGATAGCCCCGTTCGAGTTGGAACGTCGCCGAGCAGCCGTAGGCCGCCGCGGTGTGCTCGCAGATGCGCTTGGCCTCCGTGTGCACCGCGGTGCGGGTGGTCTCGGAGAACGTCCGGATGGTGCCCTCCAGCTCGGCCAGCTCCGGGATGATGTTGGTGGAGGTGCCGGCGGCGATCTTGGCCACGGTGAGCACGGCCGGCTCGGTCGTGGCGACCCGGTGCGTGATCATCGTCTGCAGCGCGCCCACCATCGCCGCCGCGGCCGGCACCGGGTCCAGCGCCTTGTGCGGCTGCGAGGCGTGACCGCCGCGGCCGATCACCCGCACCCGGAACACGTCGGCCGCGGCCATGATCGGGCCGGGCCGGCTGGTGATCACGCCCGACCGCACCGTCGACGTGATGTGCAGGGCGAACGCCTTGTTCGCGAGCAGGCCGGACGCGCCGAGCACGCCCTCGTCGATCATGTGCTTGGCCCCGTGGTGGCCTTCCTCGCCGGGCTGGAACATGAAGACCACATGCCCGTTGAGGGCCTCCTTGCGGGCGCACAGCAGCCGTGCGGCCGAGGCCAGCATCGCCACGTGCGTGTCGTGGCCACACGCGTGCATCGTCCCGTGCACCTCGGACGCGAAGGCACAGCTGGTCTGCTCCGTCAGGGGCAGCGCGTCCATGTCGGCCCGGAGCAACACCGTCGGGCCCGGGCGGGCGCCGTGCAGGACGGCCACGACCGAGTCCGTCGACTTGCCGGTGGTGATCTCCAACGGCAGACCCTCCAGCGCGTGCAGCACCGCCGCCTGCGTCAGTGGAAGCCTCAGTCCCAGCTCAGGCCGCTTGTGGACCTGTCGGCGCAGCGCCACTGTGCGTGGCTGGAGCGCGCGGGCAGCCTCGATGAGACCAGCGAGCCTGGGGTCACCTGACTGGGTGGTTGCTGGGCGTGCCGCTGAAGTGGTCATCCAGCCATGTTCCCACCGGAACCACCGTCCGGCCGATCTGTGCGGGGTCGGCTTGGGGGATAGTGCTTCCGGGTGACCGGCCCGTACGCATACGGTGTGCACATGTCGGTGCACGAGCCGGTCGGTGGTTTCGGTGTCGCCGTCGTCCGCGAGGACGGCAAATGGCGCTGCAGCTCGCTCGACCTGGCCACTTTGAACGAGCTCGACGCCGCCATCACCGCCCTGCGCAAGATCAGGTCGACCGGTGCGCTGTTCGGCATGCTCAACATCGACGACGAGTTCTTCGTGCTGCTCCGGCCCAGCCCCGGCGGGGTGTCCCTGCTGCTGTCCGACGCCGCCGCCGCGCTGGACTACGACATCGCCGCCGACGTGCTCGACCTGCTGCGCGTCGAGCCGCCGGACGACGAGGACGACGGCCTGTGGCCCGAGGGCGACCTGGCCATCCTCGCCGACCTCGGGCTGCCCGACGGCGAGCTCCAGGTGATCGTCGACGAGGTCGACCTCTACCCCGACGAGCAGTTGCAGATGATCGCCCAGCGCTGCGGCTTCAACTCCGAGTTCGACGCCATCATCGACCGTGTCCAGCAGTGACGAGGAGCTGGTCCGGGCCGCCATCCGGGCCGCCCGCTCCGCCGGCGACGACATCCCCATAGGGGCCGTCGTCGTCGACCGTGACGGCCGCGAGCTCGCCTCCGCCAGCAACGCCCGTGAGCGCCTCGGCGACCCCACCGCCCACGCGGAGATCCTCGCCCTCCGCGCCGCCGCCACCGTCCTCGGCGACGGCTGGCGCCTCGAGGGCTGCACCCTCGCCGTGACCGTCGAGCCCTGCACCATGTGCGCCGGCGCCCTCGTCCTGGCCCGCGTCTCCCGCCTCGTCTTCGGCGCCTGGGAGCCCAAGACCGGCGCCGTCGGCTCCCTCTGGGACGTCGTCCGCGACCGCCGCCTCAACCACCGCCCCGAGGTCCGCGGCGGCGTCCTCGAACCTGACTGCGCCGCCCTCCTCGACTCCTTCTTCGCCGCTCACCGCCCGTGAACAACCCCAGCTGACGACCACCATCGGGCGTCCTGTAATGTTCTTACCGGTGGCGTGTCCGAGCGGCCGAAGGAGCACGCCTCGAAAGCGTGTGAGGGGCAACCCTCCGTGGGTTCAAATCCCACCGCCACCGCAGGTCAGAGCCCCGGTTACCGATCATGGCAACCGGGGCTCTTTCGCGTGGTTGCAGTTCTGGTTGCAGTTGCCCCGTCAGGCGGCCGGAATGGGCACCCCAGCGGCACCATCTTCGTCGTCGACCTTGGGTGTCGTAGCCGGCTTCCAGAGCAGCCCGCCGACCCGTTCGGCGACGTCCCGGCGGATGGCCGCCGTGACGTGTTGGTACCGGGCAGCCATGGCCGTGTTGGACCAGCCCATGATGCCCATGACCGTCCGCTCGGGAACCCCCAGCAGCAACAGCACGGTGGCTGCGGTGTGCCGGGCGTCGTGAAGCCGGGCGTCCCTCATGCCGGCTGCGTCCAGCAGCTCCTTCCACTCCGTCCAGTCGGATCTCGGGTTGAGCGGTGCGCCGGTGGGCGTGGTGAAGACGTAGCCCGTGTCCTGCCACAGATCTGCCGCGCGAAGTCGCTCCTGAGCCTGTTCGGCCGCATGTTGCTTGAGCAGGCCGATCAGTTCGTCCGGCAGGCCGATACCGCGCTTGCCGGCGCGGGATTTTGTCGGCGCTGTTTCCTGCCGCAGAGCGACCCGCTCTGGGCAGTGGCCACCAAACTTACGTCCACATGGCACGGTACAGCCGTGTTTCCACTTAGGACGCAGACGGCTGCGACGGACTACCAAAGTCCCAGCCTCAAGGTCCAAATCACGCCACTGCAACCCCAACGCCTCGCCTTGCCTGAGGCCCAGCGCCAAGGCGACTGCCCACCGCGCGCTATTGCGCTGTTGCAATGCAGTCATCAGGAGGGTCTTAACTTGATCGACGCTGTATGGCTCCACGTCGATCTCCTCAACCTTCGGCGGCTTAGCTTCCAGCGCAGGGTTGGACGTGATGTGCTTGCGCCGGACAGCCACGTTCAGTGCGGCTCGAATTGTTCGGTGAGCCTGATGTGCTGTTGCCGCACTGGTAGTCGGTCCCATCTTGGTTGGCTGTTGCATGATCTTCCGGTACAGCTTTTCAAGGTGTTCCGGCTGCAACTTGTCGAGGCGATGGCCGCCAATCCCGGGGATGAGGTGTACCCGCACGGCAACGTCGTACGCGCTGTAGGCGTTCACGGTGATCGCGGGCGGAGCCACAATGTTCTCAAGCCAGTGCTTGAGCCAGGACTCCACCGTCCATCGCTGACCGGCCTTGCGCACGCGCCCTTCATCTCTCGAGCGTTCCAACTCCTGAACCTTGCGCGTTACCTCATCCTGGTCCTTGCCGCGCACGTGGCGTCGGTCAGGCTTACCGTTGTCTTTCACGCCAACGGTGACCCATCCGTGCCAGCCGCCGTCCGTCTCGCTCTGGTAAATGCTTGACCGGCCGTTGGCGTTGCGGCCCTTCTTTTCGCGTGCCAATGGATCTCCTAGGCTGCGGTGTCGAGGTCGCGCTTGCGCTGTTCGACGATGCGTGACGCGTACGCTTTAACTGAGTCGATATGGATCCGGCGTAGTCGGCCGATTAGTACGGACTCCAACTCTCCAGACTTCACTAGTTCATACATCTTGGTTTTGCCGATGCGGAGTTGCTGACCGGCTTCCTCGACGGTTAGAAGGACACGCTCAGGTGGTGGTGATGGTTGGGTAGGAATGGCCGCCTTATGTCGGTCGAGCTCCGCAAGCGCCTGTGCGAGGTTCGCGACCATCGTGACCAACTCGGCGACGCTGGGCGTGGTGTTCGTCATCCCGTGGACTCCTCCTCAAGGCTGGCGGCGTTGGGTGGCGCCGCGTGTGGTGGCCCTCCTGTGCGTGCGTGAGCGGCGGGGGCAAGGCGGGTCAAACCCGCAAACCCGCAACCAGGCCGCCGCATGTCTGTGACCAGGCACAACAGGGTGCGGGTTTGGGTGCGGGCAAACCCGCAGGAAACCCGCATCCAAACCCGCAACCCGCCGCAAACCCGCAACCGCGGGCCTCAGCCGGCCCGCTGCTCGACCCAGAACACGCGGGCGTTGGCGTGACTGTCCATCCCGGACCGCAGCACGTGCTGCCCGTGCCAGCGGCCAACATGGCCGGTCAGCGTGCGGCCCAACGATTTCGCCGACGGCGCGCGGCCGAGGTCGTCGGTCAGGAACGCGCCCTCGAACCGGTCGACCGGGCGGCCGTCCACGATGTCGATCTCGGCCTGCATCCGCAGCCTCCGCGCCGACAATGGTTCCGACCCGTTGATCTCGTACCAGCGCGCGAGGAACGCGACCCATTCCGCGTTGTCGTCGTCGGCCTCCCGAACCTCGGCCAGGTTGTCGAGAAAGCCGTCGATCCCGTGATGCGCCAACACGCCGCCGGTGGCCTGTGCCCAGGAGGTGAACTGCCGCATCATGTGGCCGCTTCGCGGGGCGCCCGCGCCGATCCAGTCCATGACCAGGATCAGCAGGTGCCGCAGCACCGTCACCCGGTTCTCCGGGCTTTTCAGCCACGTGTCCAGATGCGGGATGCCGAACCCGGACTGGTCGCGCTGATCGGGGTGAGGATCGTTCGGGTCCAACCTGACCAGCACGGTGCGGGTGGCCATGTCCCCGCCCAACCGGATGTTGTTGCCGGTCGCCAGCCACAGCCGGTCATTCGTGGCGCTGAACCCCGCGCCGGAGGATCCGAGCATCCGCGCGGACCATTCCGGCGAGGTGAGCAACTGGGCCAGCACGGCGGAGGCGACGATGCCGCCTTCGGCGATGTTGTCCCACAACATGATCGGCGCGGACGCGTGCAGCGCCGACGTGATGGACTTTTCCAGCTCGGCGTCATCTCCTTTCCGCCACACCAGGGTTTTGCTGCCGTACAGGTAGCCCAGGATCTCCGCCAGCAGCGTCTTTCCGGACGATTGGGTGGTCGCGCTGATCAGCCCGAACGGCGTCAAGCACCGCAGGTACGGGCGCAGGATCGGCGCGAGCAGCAGCCCGACGTGGTTGGCCTTGTCTGCGGTGTCGACGAACGGGAAGTCCCGCAGCAACGCGCCGAGGATGAACTGTCGCGCCTCGGCGACCTGGTCGGCGGTCGGCTCGGCCGGGATCGGCGGGACGCTGATTTTCGGCGCGTAGTACAGGCCGGTGGCCGGGTCGTATCCGGTGGTCTGCAACAGGGTTCCGTCCGGTCGCAGCACCGGGGAGCCGACGATTCCCAGCAGCGGCCGCACACCGGGCCAGTAGCGGTGCGACAGCACCGCGGCCAGCGTCGTCTTCGAGGGTGAGGCCTCTGTCTTCTCCTCCTTACGGACGCGGTAGCAGTAGGTGTGGTGAGCCAACAGGAACGCCAGTGACGACACCGAAAGCGGTTCGGCCGCGGTCGGCAACGGCTGGTCGGCGCTGCCGGCATCGGTGCTGGCCTGCCCGGACACCCGGGACAGGTGCGTCAGCTGGCCGCCGGAGACGTAGACGTCGGGCAGCACGCCGGCGGCCACGGCGGTGGTCAGCGCGCGGATCGCTTCGGCGTCGCTGCCGAGGTAGATCGCGGGCAGGTCCGCCGGCACCCCGCCGCCGTTGTCGTCGGTGTGCTGGTTGTCGACGTCGTCGGGGGCGGGTGGTTCGACGGTGCTGGTCACGCGGCGCTCCGAAGGTGGGGCAGGCGGGGATGGCGGAATCCGGAGTTCACGGCGTAGCGGATCTCCCCGGCCGGCAGGCCGCAGGCCTGCGCCGCCGCGACCAGCGCGGTTTCGACCTGGTTGCGATCGATCCACCCGGCCTCGGCCATGCCGGCCAAGCGGCTGGCAGAGCGGAACAGCTTGCGGTTGCGGCCGGTGTCGGGCTCCATGGCGGCCAGCTCGACGCAGGCCGAGCGCAGCGCACCGGCTGCGTAGCGCCCTTCCCGGCCGCTGCCGGGCAACGGATGGATCACAGGCGGCGGCCCCGCTGGCCGGGCTGGTTCGGCGGTGCGGTCGTGGCCGGTGCCGATGAGCACCTCGGTCAGCCACGGGGGCGGGGCGACGACGTCGACGGTCGGGGAGATCCGCTCGTAGCGGCCGGCGGTGGTGACGCTGCCGGGGATGACCACGTAGCCGCCGTAGGCCTTGATGTCGACCTGCCACCCGATCCCAGCGCCCAAGGTGCCGTCGTCTCGGACGCGGGCGGTGCTGGACTTCCAGCGACCCGGTACGGCCTTGTAGAGCAGGTGCATGCCGTCGCCGGGTGTTTGGGTGGTCAGCGTGCGGTCGGTGTCGAGCCCGTGGTGGTGCAGGCCGGCCAGGGTGGCGAACACGTCGATGCCGTCGGCCGGCGGCGGGGTGTCTTCGGGCCAGTCGAGCACGCCCAGTGGTTGGGCCGGTGGGGTGCCGCCGTGGTTGTCCATGTCGACGGCGAACAGGCCGGACCGGTCGATGTTGAGCGCCCACACCCCGGAGTGCCAACGCTTGCCCCAGGTGGTGATCACGGCGGGGTCGTTGGTGGCGGCCCACACGCCGTGGCACAGCGCCCCGTCGCCGCGGGCCAGGCAGGCGCAGTCGGCGGCGGTGTGGCCGTCGCCGTTCTTGCCGCAGGGCCGGCAGCCGCCCAACGGGGTCTTGGTACCGGGGTTGAGGGGCAGCACGTGCCACCCGTGGTGGGTGGCCATCCACAGCGCCACCGTCGCGGCGGCGCCCGGCACGGCTGGTGTCGACATGGTTGGACCTCCCTAAGAAGAGGGACAAGCACACGGAAACACGAGGTGTGCGATTCCATCCGAGGAAACTCGTACAAACTCGCCGACGGTGGTTTTCGATGTCGACCGAACGTGACGAGCGGTTACTCGGACCAACGCGAAATTGGAAAGTTTCCCAGGGTGTGTGTAACGGAATACCTTGCGGCGTTACGCGGAGTCGCCAACATCACCGGCTTGGCGGCGGACTCAAACCCGCATGTCAGGCGCACGGGCATGCAGGCCGTTACCAGAACTACAGTGGTTACTGGGCAGTAATACTACCGATCGGTGTACGACAAGCCTTTGCTACCGCCGCTCGGCCACCCCAGTGTTCTCCAACAATTTCCGGGTTGTAGATTCGCTTGCGCGTCGTCGCGACTCTGACACCTCGCCCTCACCGGGGAGGGGGGAAGTGAGGTCAGGAGGTATGCGAAGGTGCAGGAGAAAGTGAGGCGCGTTGTGCTGCTCGTCGCCGAGATGGCGCAGGCGGCGCTGCGGGCCTTCATCGAACAGGGGGACGGCACGGTGCCCATCTGGGCAGCCGTGCCGGCCATGAGGGTCCTCGCCGTCATCATCCGTTGGTCGCGGAACGGCAAGTAACCCACCCGTAGGGCGCGCCTCGGCCTCCGGCCGGGGCGTTTCCCCTGCACAGGACTGGTGCGACTTCCGCTACCCCATACCCTGCTGTAGGGGAACCTACAGCTTGTGTAGCTACAGGTAGACATCTGGGGCCACGTTCGGACCGGCTTGATCGCCGTATCGGGTGATCCACCGGCCCTGTCCTGCACGTGCAGGACGGCCGGTAGTTCAATCAGGCCAGGTCAGCTCGTGCTGTTCCAGCCGACCAGGTCCGGCGGTATCTCGCAGATGGTCGAGCCTCCGTAGGGGCTGCTGACCACGCGGTTGCGGGTAGCGGCCACCCAGAAGGGCAGATACTCCACGTCCTTCTCAGACGGCGGGATGCCCCCACTGACCGGCACCGCGAACGGCTCCCAGGTCCAGGTGTACTCCGGCGTGCGGACGACCCCGGCCGGCGGTGACAGCGCGTACTCGTCTCCGATCAGCGCCATCGCCGCCGCAGCGTCCTCCGCGGTGCGCCACGTTCCTCTCCTCGATGTGTAGGACTGCGGCGCCACGGCATCCACGATCCCGGACGGCGGGGGGGCGGGCCGGGCATTCGGGTCGCGTCCTGTTGATTGAGCCCGGTGCGCACGGTCCAAGAAGCCCTACTACCCCCGCGCAGGAGTAGTAGGGCCTCGGTTGATGCGTACGACGCCGGGACCGCCGTGGGGCGGCTTGTCTGCGGGTTTGGGTGCGGGTTTCAAACCCGCCGGATCGGCCAAACCCGCACCCAAACCCGCACCCCGTTTGCGCAGGTCAGTAGCCCTGGCCGGGGGTCGGTTGCGGGTTTGCGGGTTTCTTTTCAACCCTGAGGAGGGTTAGGGGTTGGTAGCGGGCTCCAGTGCCTCGCCGGTGATCGTCTCGATCAGCGCGCTGGCCAGGACCTCCATGGCGTTCGGGGTGACGGCGTTGCCGAAGCCCCGGACCAGCTCCTTCTTGCTGGTCACGGCCGTGACGTCGTAGTCGTGGCGGAAGCCCATGGCGGCCCCGATCTCGTGGCCGGCGAGCATCCGGAACGTCGACCGCTTCACCACGTCGGCGATCTCGACGCCCGCGCCGGCCCACTCGTGGTCGGGGCCGAGCAGGCCGTAACGGTCCCGAGTGGTCAGCGTGCCGACCGGGTCGGTGACCGATCGGGCCGGCCCGTTGGAGTAGTAGGCCAGCAGCAGTGCCTCGGCCGGCGGGCCGACCAGGCCGTGGTGGTTGCCCTGTGCCGACACGGTCGGGATCGGACCGGACACCGGATACGCCGCCTGTTTCGAGCCGCCGCCGCGCAGCAGGGACACGAACGGCGGCACGACCAGGCCGTCGGACTCCCGCGTGGTGCGGGTCGCCAGCGGTTCGTCCAGCGGCGCGGCCTCGCGTCGCCAGGTGCCGCCCGACGGCGTCAGCAACGGCCGGGCGTGGCGCCGCAGCCCGGCGGTGATCCGCGCCACCGTCGGCCCGGCCAGCGGGTCCGGCCGGCCCTTGCTGTCCACCCGTTCCCCGATGCGCTGGCCCGGGTGAAGCGACCAGTCGATGATCGTGTCCGCGCCGGCCACGATCGGCTCCACGACCTGGTTGCGGCACGAGCTGTGCGGGCAGCGATAGACGTACTGGCCGTGCCGGATGCCGTACACGCCCATGTCCACTCCGGGCTGCTTGAACACCTGCATCGCGCGGACGGTCTGGTCGCAGGTCGGGCAGTACACCGTGGGGCGCAACCACTTGTCCCAGTCCGGTTCCCGACCGAGCGAGGCCAGGTAGTAGCCCATCCAGAACCGGTTGCGGCTCTGGGCGACCTTGCCGAACCGCGGAGCGTTGACGTGCATGGAGTTCAGGGCGATGACCTTGGTGCGGTAGCCCTCGGCCTCGATCTCGCGGCGCCACCGACCGAACTCGGCCCACCGGCGGACCTGCACCACGTTCTCCACAACCCCGGCGAGCACGGGCCGGCCCGTGCCCTTGAGGCGCATGGCCCGCAGGTACCGGGGCACCTCCTCCATCAACGCCCGGGCCCGGGCCACGGTCGGGTCCAGGGCGCGGGGCCCGGTGGCGGGGTCGAACAGCACGCCCTGCGTGGACCGGTCGAAGTCCCTTTTCACGCCGCGCGCGTCCGTCCATGGTGGACACGACGGGGAGGACGAGAAGAAGTCCGCGCGGGGGAAGCGGCCGATGTCGGCCTTGGCGATGTCGCCGCAGTAGTGGTCGGCGTGCGGGAAGTTCGCGGCGTGCACGTCGACCGCCAGCGGGTGGTGGTTGGCGGCCAGCACGAGCTGTGTGCCGGGCACGGCGGTGATGCCCTGCGAGCTGCCGCCGAAGCCGGCGAACTCGTCGTAGACGGTGATCATCCACTCACCTCTCCGTGGGACGTTGCTCAGCGGGGGTCGAGTGCGGCGTCGGCGGGCATGCGAGTGGCGTCGAGCTGTCCCAGCACGGCGCAGCGCAGGTCGGCGTCCTGCTGCATGACCGGCGGTCGCTCGAACAGCACCGCGCCGACCACGACCAGGAGCACGCGGATGACGGCGTCGCTGCCCTTCTTGGTGCGCGGCGACTGGTAGAGCAGGTAGCGGGCGGTCTGCCACTCCCACACCCGGGCGCGGTGGTCGTCCTCGTCGAGCGCGTTGGCCAGGCGCCGCAACGCCTCGGCGTGCAGGGTGTCCGCGTCGTCGTCGGCCGCGGTGACGGCGAACAGCAGCTCGCCGCCGATCTCCATGCGGCTGGCGTCGTGGCCGCGGCCCCCGACCCGGATCACGAGCTGGCGGGCGAGCTCGGCGGCGGGCTCGCCGCGCACCAACCGGTTGCCCATCACCCGGCGCCCGTCCGGCAGCAGGACCTCGTTGCGCAGCACATCCTCGCCGGGGGCTTCGGCGTCAAACCGCGCGAGCGCGGCCCGGCCGTAGCGGTCCATGATCCGGCTGGCCGGCGTCGCCGTCCCACCCCGGTAGGTGAGGCTGGCGGGGTCCCATTCAGCACCGGCGCGCAGCCGGCCCAGGGTGCCGAGCCGGTCGAAGTTGGGGTCGCTGCGCAGCGGGGTGCGGAACCGCTCGGCGTCCAGTTTGATGCCGATACCGAGCCGGCCGGGTGCGGTCAGCGCCAGCTGGTAGCGCCACTGGATCAGCTCGGCCAGGGCGCGCCGCAGCATCAGGACGCGCCGGTCCGGGTCGGCGGCGGGCAACTGCTCGGCCAGTCGCTGCCGCAACGCTTCGGCTTCGGCGGCCTGGTGGCCCGCGAACTCGCGGACACGGGCCAGCTCGACCGGGTCGGCGGACCGCTGGGCCAGATCAGGTGTCGGGAAGCTATCGGACGTGATCACTTCTCGGGGCTCCCTTCGTGATAGGGCAACGGATGCGGGCGGTTCACGCCTCGTGGATGGACTTCCATCCGGCGGCGAGCTTGCGGGTGCAGGAACCGGCGTGGACGTTGGCCTTGCCGGGCTTGGCGCCGGCGATCGCCTTGTCGCACACGATGCAGACCGCGCCGCCGGTGGCGGCGACAGCGCGGTTTCCGGCGTTGGCGACGCTCTGGCGGGCCTTGGCGCGCATCGTCGGGGCCTTGCTGGATACGGTGAAAAAGCCCACGGCTGGGCTCCTCTCGTGAAGGGGGGTTCGGTTGGGGTGGTGAGACCCGGTCCGGCGGGCTGTTCTTGGCGGAAGGGACCGCCGGACCGGGGCGGGATCAGCGGACCTCGCGCACCTGGCGGGCCGGGCCCGACAGGTAGCCGGCGCGGCCCGTCTTGACGCTGACCGCGTCGAACTGGCGGAAGCCGTCCGACTGCTTGGTGATGTTGGTGACGCGCCACCAGCCGCCGGTCTCGCCCTTGATGACGTCGCCGATGTCGATCTGGTCGTGCCGCTTGCTGGCCATGAGTGATCTCCCTCTGTGTGGGTGGTTGTGCTGGATCAGCCGGCCTGGTGGCCGTCGTCGTGGTGCTCGCGTGCTCGGACGCTGGCGTCGTGGCGGTCGCACCCGCATTCCTCGCCGGGCCAAGGGCCGTCGCCGCCGAAGTGGCAGCGGCCCTCGATGCAGTCGCCGCACGTGCCGTCGTCGGCCTCGTGCCCGGCGGGTGGTTGGTTGACGGAGCTCATGGGGCGGCGTGCCCCTCGTTGTGCGCGTCGGCCTCCATGCCGGCCTCGACGATGTTGCGGCGGATGCGGCCCTCCCATCCGCAGGTGCAGCGGGCCTGCACGCTGCCCTCGATCTCGCCGTCGTAGACCTCGGTCGTGTGCTGCTGCTTGCTCATGCGTTCTCCCCTGCTGCTGAGGCTGTCGAGCAACGGTCAGGTGTTGAGGTCGATCTCCTCGACCCGGGGCAGCGCCACCACGGCCGGCGCAGCTGCTCCGCTGCGCGCTGCTCGATGCGGGCGTTGTCCTCCGCGATGCGGGCGTTGGTCTCCAAGTGGCCGGCAATGTGGCGCGCGTGGCTCTGGCCGCGCTTGCGCACAGCGGCGGCCTCGGCCCGCAAGCGGCAGCCCTCGGCAGCGTCCTCTGCGGCCGAGACGTCCGCACGTGCGGCCATCTCCCGGCGTTCCTGCTTACTCGGCCCAAACCTGAACAGTCCCATCGTCGTGTCCCTCACTCGTGTGGTGTGCAGGTCAGCGGGGCGTGCCAGGGCTCAGTGCTCATCGCGAATGTCCTTTCGGGATTGACGTGATCGCTGGGCATGCGCGTCGGTGCGGTCGGTGCGCATCCCCCGGCGGGCCTCGTCGAACTCGCGGGCCAGCCAGTTCCACACCCGCCGCCCGGTCCGGATGCGCAGGCCCTGGCCCCGGCACCGGCCGCACGTGCGGATGCCGCCGAATCGGGATCGGATCCGGCCCATGCCGTGGCAGCGCCGGCACTGCCGGACCGGCAGCAGCATGCACAACAGCAAGTAACCGACAGTGACAACGATCAGGGTGAAGGTCAATAGGCCGGAAAGATCGACACCGGGGGTGGCGGTAGCGGCCGACAGGACGGTCAATGTGCCTCCAGAAGCGGTTTCGCAGGTCGACGGGGTGCCTGCCGCTACCCGCTACACGGGCGCATAGCCGCTGACCAGGGCGGTAGCGGCGCGGGTAGCGGCGGCGCTACCCCGTAGCGGGGGTGCCGCTACCTCGCGGCGGCCGCACGGGCGGTGAGCGCGGCGTCCAGGTGCTCGGTCTTGCAGCCCTTGCGGACCGCGCCACCCCGGTTGATGTTCACGCTCTGTACACGAAGCGCGCGGAGTTGAGCGGAGATCGCCTCGGCGGTGACGTCGGCGTAGTGCTCGGGCATCCGCTCGGCCAGCCGCCCGGCCAACTCGTCCCAGTGCAGGCCCTTGTCCCCCGGGTCGACCACCGACCGGGCGTCGGCCAGCACGTCGCGGACCTCCCGCGCCATGTCCTCGCCGGCCGCGTGGCCGGTCAGGGTGCCCAGGGCCAGGCGGTGGCGGCGGGCGGCGGTCAGGATCTTCTCCGCGTCGGCGTGGTCGGCCAGGTAGGTGCGGGTGATCGGGGTGTCGTCGGTGGCGCCGTAGAGGATGCCGACGCCGCGGTAGCGGGTGCCGGTGGGCAGCGCGGAGGCGTCGAAGCCCTCGGCGTAGGCGTCGCCGCCCAGCACCGCCTCCGAAACGATCCTGTTGCCGCACTTGAGGGCGAACCGCACGGCGTGGTTGTCACGGAACCGGTTGAACAGCCGCGTCACGTCGCCCGCCCCGACACCGGACGGCTTCTGCGACGACGACAGGATGATCACCCCGGCCGAGGGGCCCACGGCCATGATGTAGGACAGCAGCTTGGCGATCTCTTTGTTGGTGTCCTGGTCGTCGAGCTCGAAGTAGACCTGGAACTCCTCCATCACCAGCATCCACACCCGCAGCTGCGGGTACTTGTGCGACAGCTCCCGGGTGAGCTTGCCCTCCGGGCACTCCGAGACCGGCAGCTTGGACAGGAACTCGTTGACGCCCTGGATGTGGCGCTCGATCTCCCGCAACGCCTCCAGCAGGTGCTCCACCGGGTCGGAGTCGCGGTTGTTGGCCACGGTGCCGAACACCATCCGGTGCGCCACCAGGCGGAACTTGTCCCAGTCGGGGCTGTTCTTGCCGTCCACCACGGTCATCCGCACGTACGGGTCCAACGCCGCGAACAGCGCCAACGCGCGGGCGGAGAACGTCTTGCCCTTCCGGGGCTGCGCCCCGACCAGCACGCTGACCCACATCAGGTCCAGCCGCACCGGCCGGCCCCGCTCGTCCAGGCCGAACGGTGCGGGCTGCCAGATGTCGCGGACCTTGCAGTCGACCAACGGCGAGCGTCCGGCCGGGACGGACAACGGGTCGACGTCGGTGACGAACAGGCTGTGCCGGCGGTGCGAGGTCTCGTCCGGCGTCAGAAACACCTGGTTGACCGACACGTCCAACCCGGACGCGATCGCTCCCTTGGCCTTCATGACGTCGTCGAAACCCTTGCCGTAGGGCAGATCGATGACCACCCGCGATCCGGTGCCGGAGGTGTCGCGGGCCATGGTCGACCCGAAACTGATCTGCTGGGCGGGCTTGTCCGGGTTGCCCAGGCCGGCCGCGTAGTAGGCGCGCAGCACGATGTCGGCGTTGATCCGGCGGTGCCGGCCCGACACCAGCGCCTTGGCCACGATCGGCCGGTCCGCCGGACGGCCCAGGCGGGCCAAACCTGTTGCGGCAGCGGCGATCCCGGCCGCGCACAGCCACCCGGGCAGGTGCGCCCACGCCACCGGCAGCGTGATGCCCAGGCCGGCGGCCTCGGCCAGAAGCACGCCGCCGCGCCAGAAGCGGACCGTGCGGACCTCGCGGTGCAGCTGCATCCACCCGACCGCGTCGTCGGCCGAGGCGGCGCTCTGCCGCAGCGCGTGCTGCTCGGACACCCACCACCAGCGCAGTTGCCGCCCGGCCAGCCGGCCCAGGCCGATCGTGGCCCACCACGCGGTCTTGGCCCCGTAGATCGGGGACCGCACCGCGTGATAGGCCGTGATGTAGGCGGCGCGGTCGAGCTGGTAGATGGCGGTGGCACGGATGTTGGCCCAGCCGTGCAGGGACGTGGGGATGACCGGGCGCCGGGTCTCCCGCTCGGCCACCACGACCGCGCTGCCCGGGGTGTCGACCACGTCGCCACCCTCGGTGGGCTCGGCGTCCAACTCGACGTCGAAGTGCGCGTCATCGCTGGTCACAGGGTCGGGGGTGGGCTGTGCGGCCGGTGTGGGGTGGTGGCACTGCCCGCAGCAGCGCACGCCGTCGTGCAGCTGCTCCATCTGAAGACAGGTGGCCTTCGGGGTCTCGCACACGGTGCACGGGGCGGTGGCGTTCCGGTCGGCGCGCACGGGCAGGACCCGGACGTTGTCGAAGTCGCGTTGACGCTGGTTGTCAGGGTCGGGCGTGCCGACCGGAGTGGTGGACATCAGTTTGTCTCCTCCCCGGCGTGGGGGTCGTGACGCAGCGGGTAGTGGGGCACAGCGAGAACCGGTCCCCGCCGAACGGGCGGGGACCGGGCAAGCGCGGCAGTGCGAGAGGGGTCAGGACACGGCGTGCAGGCGGGTGTCCCCGTCGGTCAGCGCCTCCTGGATGCGGTAGGCGCGGGCCTTGTCGCCTCGCCCGCCCAAGATGTGCCGGTAGATCGCGTAGCCGGACGGACGCTCCGGCAGGGACCCGTCCGCGATGGCCGTCCGGACGGCGTCAAGCACCGCCTGGTCGTCCTCGGACAGGCCGGGGGCGTCCGGGGCCGGACGGTCACGATCGGGCCGGTTGATCGGGCTGTCAACGCGTCCGGACGTCTCGGCCGTCGACTCGCCGGACGACGTCTGTGGGGTCGGTTCCGACGGCGTCCGGGTGGCGTCCGGCCATACGGCGGACGGGCCGGACGGACGGCCGGCCAGCAGCCGCGTCACGTCCTCGGCGAGGCTGTAGGCGGGGCCGGTGACCAGCCGCCGGGTCCACGGCGCCCACCACCGCCGCACCAGCGCGACGGGGCCGTCCGGGTAGCGCAGCGACACCGCCCCGTCCGCGTGCAGCACCGCGGTGGCCGACCGGACCGCCGCCAGCTCGTAGCGGCGCACCCGGGACCGGGCCGCGCGGGTCAGCCGGCGGCGTTGCCGGCCGGCCCACCAGGCGCGCACCGCGGCGAGCAGGTCGGTGCGGCAGTGGCTGACCTGGTGCACGGCGAACCCGGACACCGACACCAGCGCCATCACGACGCCGTGCCAGGACGCGCCCGGGTCCTGCGAGCCGTGCACGTAGTTCAGGCCCGCGCCGACCGCGGCGACCAGCCACGCCGCCACCAGGGTCGCGCCGACCGGATGCCCGGCGCGTCGGCGGATCTCGGCCTGCGCCAACAGCGCCCAACTACTGCACTCGGTGAACAGCGCGAGCAGGAAACCCAAGCCAGGACCGAAGATCGCATCACCGGCCGAGGTCTGGCCCTCCCAGGCCAGGATGCCCGGGGCCACGATCACCGGCAGCCACAACGCCAGCTGCCAGTGAGCGAGCAGGAACTCCCCCAGCGCCGCCAGTGCCGCCCACCGCTCGGCCCGACGCTGGCGCTTCTCGGCACGGCGGCGCTGCCGGTCGGCCTCGCGCCGCTGCGCGGCGGCGGTCTTGGCGGCCTCCTGCGCGGCCAGCGTCGCGGCGGCGGCGGTGGCCTTGGCGGTGATCTTCGCGGTCGCGGCGTCGGCCTTGGCCGTGGCCAACTGCGCCCTGCCGGCCAGGTACGGATCAACGTGAGTGGTGCTCACTTGCTGTTCACCTCCTCGGCGGGTTGGCCATGCAGCGCTGCCATGCGGCGCGCTCCTGGTCGGCGATCTCCTTGGTGGCCGCCGACCAGGCCCCGCACGGCCCGTCGGCGTCGCCGCCGTTGAAGGGCAACGGCGCGGTGAGCGCGTCGTAGATCTCGGGGTGCTGCTGTCGGACCGTGGGCAGGTGAGGCCCGGCCGGGCAGGGCTGCCCGGTGCGCAGCCGGTACTCGGTGGCCGCGTCGACGACCACCCGGTACTCGGAGCCGTCGGCGGCGCGGCACTCGGCGTAGTGGGTGCCGGTCGTTGGGTTGTTCGAGTCGCGTGCGTACTCGGTGCCGGTCACCGACGCGGTGACGGCGGGGGCGGGGGTGTCGGAGTGGTGCGTCGCGGCGCCGGCCGGGGCCGGTAGCGCGGCCGGGGTGGTGCTGGTGTGGTCGCTATGGCGGGCGGCGACCACGACCAGCACGAGCAGAGCCCCGCCCAGCAGGGGTGATCCCCTCACGACTGCTCACCGGCCGTTCCGGGCTCCGGCGACACGATGGGCTGCCACTGCTGGGCCTGCGACCGGGGCACCATGCCCATGCCCGTGTACTGGGTCAGGGCGTGCAGCGCCGTGGCCGCGGCGAGCGCGAGCGTGGCGTGCACGTCGGCGGCCGTCAGCATGCGGTCGGCATTGTCGCTGTAGGGAGCCTCGCCGTACCGGCCGGGCGTGGCCTGGGCGGCGTGGATGAGCCGCTCCGCCTCGCGGAAGTGCTCCGGGCCGGTCATGCGCGGGGTGCTCACGTCGTCCTCCGAGAAGTCGTGGTGTGGCAGCGGGCGGTGTAGGTGCCGCAGTGGACGCGTTCGGTGCCGCCGGTGCCGGTGGTGACCAGCACGGTCATCTCCCGGCAGTTGGCGCAGCGCTTCCGGCTGCCGACGGGGTCGGGGATGGTGGTGAAGCTCATCGGGTCACCTCGACTCGGTCCGGGCCTGGGCGGTCTGCTCGCAGTTCCCGGCGCAGGCGAAGACCTGCGAGCCGGTGTGGGAGCGGCCGACCGGGCGACACGGGCGGCCGGCGATCAGGTAGTTGGTGCGGCAGATGACGCAAGCCAGGCCGTCGGCCTGCATCGGCGTCAGGTCCAACCACTGCACGGCGGCGGTCACGGCGTGCTCCAGGCGGCCATGCCCCGAGTGCGGTAGCCGGTCGGCATCGGCGTCTGCGGCAGCTCGCCGGCCTCGACCACCGCACGCTGCGCCGCCTCCCCCGCGGCGACCAGCCACGCGGCGACCTCGGTCACCAGCGCGGCGACGGCCGTGATGATCTGCACGATCCCGGTGAGGACGAACACGACCACGAACGCGACCCGAGCGGGCCAGGTCAGCTTCTTGAGCAGTGCGCGGAACTTCATGGCGGTCACTGGCCTTCCTGCTCGTGCTGTGCGGCGAGATGGTCGAGGTTCTTGGCGCGGTCGCGGCGGAAGTGCGCGGCCTCGTCGACGGCGTGCCAGATCAGGCCGCCCGGCGGGATGCTGTCGCGGGCCGTGGCGTAGACCTCGGCCACCGCGCGGTGCGCGGCGGCGAGCTGCCGTTTCCAGGTCGCGGGCCCGGCGGCGGCGTCGCCGACGGCGTCCAGCGCGAGCGCGTGGGCGGCGGCGAACGCGGCTTCCAGGTCGCCGTGGACCGTGACCTTCTCGGTCATGCCGCGGCTCCCTGTTGGATCACCGCGTAGTTGCCGGAGGCGTTGAAGCAGGTCTGGGCCGGCTCCACGGAGCCGGGCAGCGGCTGCGTGAACGAGCCGAGGCAGGTCGGCCGGTCCGGGCCGTAACCGGGCTTGGGGTGCTCGGGCAGGGCGCCGTCGGTGGTGAGCGTGTAGTGGATCTCCAGACAGGTGGGGCAGGTGCCCCACCACAGGCCGTCGGACCGGGCGGTGGTCGTGGGCATGGCGAGGATGCGAGACACTGTGGTGTCCCTTCTGATCGCAGATCGGATGGGGTGTGTGAACCCGGTCCGGCAGTCGCTTCTTGCGGGAGGGCTGCCGGACCGGGGCGTCAGCGCAGCTTGCGGCCGTTCATCTCGGCCGACCAGTCGTAGTTCTTCGGGATGCGCACCGGGTTGTCGTCGACGATCGCGTGGGTCTGGTAGCACGTCGCGCAGACCTTCAACTTGCCGTAGGCGTGGGTGGCCTTCGCGCCGCACTTGCAGGTGGCGGACATCGGTTTCCTCCGAGATTGCTTGCGTGGTCAGGTGGCGTGGTTGGTGACCGAGGTGACGGTGTAGCCCTGCTCGGTCAGACGCTTGCCGGTGCTGTCGACCTGGTCGGGGTAGACCCACGAGGCGATCTCCGGCGATCCGGGGCGGGTGGCGCGGATCTCGATCGGGGCGTCCATCGCGCTGCAGTAGCCGGCCATGGGTCAGCCCACCCAGCCGGTCAGGTCGACGTCGGCCCCGAACCGGCGGAAGCACTTCATACTGGGGCTCCTGATTTCTGTTGTGGGGACGGGAATCGGTGACCGCTGTCTAGGCGGTGATGATGGTGAGCAACTGGGTGCTGGGGATCGCGCCGCAGTGGCCGTTGGACAGCTCCAACCACGTCAGCCGAGGCGGCCCGGCCGGGGAAGCGTCGGTCACGGTGACCGTGGTGCCGTCGGTCAGCCGGACGCGGTCGCCGGTGACGAGTTCGCGCGCCGCACGGAGCACTTGCGTGTTCATGCCGCCCATGGATCGGCTCCGTTCTCGTTGCTGAGGTTGGTGTTCTCGCTGGCTTCCACGCAGGGGAAGCACATGCCGAAGGTCGGCGGGATGACGTAGTCGCGGGCGCGGTGGCACCGCTTGCACTCGCGGCGGGCGAGGTTGGCCAGGTTGAGCGCGTGCCACTTGCGTGGCGTCATCGGCAACTTCGGCTTGGCCCTGCTGATCAGGTAGAGATTGGCGAACCACTGGCAGTGGCCCGTCTCGCTGTAGCCGTAGAGGAGCGCGACCGGGTCTTGCCCGCCGGGCCGCTTGCCCAGCGCGTTCAACTGCCGCCGGGTGGCCAACAAGTGCGGTGGCGCCCACTTGGTCGGCAGCAGCGGTAAGCCGTCGTGCAGGCCGTGGGTGAACTCCGGATATGGCGACCAGGCCACCGGCAGCAGCAGCACCGGCCGGACCTTGTTGGCCATCACCGCGTCCCGGGGACGCGAACGCGTCCGCTCATGCTCCGGGTGTTGGTGGTGACCGTCCGGCTCTGCGCCGCGAGCACGGTGATGTCGCCGGACATCGTGGACGCGTCCACGTGCCCGTCATGGTGCGCGGTGACGCGCACGTCCCCCGACATGGTGGAGATCTCGGCCCGGTGGCCGGGCGCGGCCGGGATCAGCGTGACGTCCCCGGACATCGTCTGGGCCCGCATGGTCTGGATGTAGTCGGCCGCGACGTCGCCCGACATCGTCTTGACGCTGCCGGTGGTGACGCTGACCGCACCCACGCCGCCGGAGGTGGTGGAGGCGGCCAGTGTGCCGATGCTGTCGGCGACCAGCCGGCCGGACTGGGAGTGGAAGACCAGGTCGACCAGATGGCCGCTGGCGTAGAGGTCGGCGGCGTCGGTGTCGAAGGTCAGCGAGGATCCGATCGGCAGCCGAACCTCGGCGCGGACCTGGCCGCCGGTGGTCAGCGTGGCGCCGCCGAACGCGATCCGGCCACCGGCCATCAAGACCTCGCCGCCGGTGATGATCAGGCCGGTGACGTTGCCGCGCACCACACTGTGGGACTGGGTGATGCGCACGCCGCCGGCGGACTGCATGACGGTGCACGCGGCCGTGTCGCCGGCGCTCGGTCGCGGCACGGTGACCGCCAAAACGTGACAGGCGTGGTCGACCTCGGCCTGCGTGATCAGGTCGGTGGCGACATCGTCGCCCTCGCGCAGCGGGGCAAGAGTGATTTCGGCGGTGTCGCGGTCCTCGACGATCAGGCGAACGGTGCCAGGGCCGAGGTTGAGTACCAGTCGGACCGGGCCGGGGTTGGTGTGGGAGATGGTGCGCACGTCGAACTCCTTGCGGTGAGGAGAGGTAAAAGGCGAACGTGAGCGGTGCTTTGGACTCAGGTGCCGACCAGGGCTGTGGTCAGCGCGGCGACCAGCAGCCAGAGCCAGTGCCAGGACTGGTCCAGCGCGTACGCGCCGGTGCCCAACGTCGGGTTGTCGTCGCGACCAGGGCGGGGCGCGCCGCGGCGGTAGAAACTGCGGTGGCCCAGCGCGGCGGCGAGCTTGGCCAGGGTGGTGCGCCGGTCCGCCCAGTAGTGCGTCACGGCGGACACGAGCTGGCCGACCACGAAGCCGACCGGCGTGACCTCGGCCAGGTGCAGGACGGCAAGAAGGGCGACCATGCCGGCGGTGGCGGCGGTGTAGGTGGCGACATGACGCAGGCAGGCCAGCCGGCCGGTCCAGTCGCTGCCGCCCTTCGTGCACGCCTGGTGATCGGTCTGGATCCAGTGGTCGGCGACGTTGTGCGCGACCAGCAACGCGCCCAGCACAACGGCGAAGGTGACAGCGGCGGTGATGTTCATCAGGCGGCCTCGTTCCCGGCCGAGTCCGGCATCTGGGCGACGTAGGCCCGCAGGGTCCGCACCGCGGCGTCCAGCGAGCGGTTGGTGGTGCGGCGGTCCTGGTACGGGCCGGACAGCGAGTCCAACTCGCCCTCGGGCAGCGCCGCAGCGATCAGGGCGTCGATCTCGGCGGCGGTGTAGCCGTCCGGGTCCCGCCAGCCGGCGTCGTCCAGCGGGGACAGGGCGTCGTAGACGTCGAACATCGGAAAGCTCCAGGTGGTCGTGGAAAAGGTGGTCAGGCAGCGCGGAAGACCGGCAGCAGGCCGGGACGGATCGGCATCGAACGAAGCGGGGTCCGGCGCGAGCGGCCGAGCAGCGCGGGGGCCGTTGGCCTCCGAACCCGGACATCAGCCGGCCGTCCACACGGGACGCCGGGGATGTGCGGGAACGGCACCCAACGGGTGCGGTCAGCTCGGCCGGTGGAGCTCCCGGCATTGGCGTCCAATGCCTCACGTCGCTCGCCGCGGTGGGGATGCGGGTCGTTGCGGGCTTGCGCCAGGCCGTGAGGCCCGACGTGCTGCCGGGGGTGCAGGTTTCGCTGACCTAGGTGCTCTCCGGCGCGCCGGAGAGCCGGCGCAGTGGAGAGCCAGCCGCAATCGCGGCTGGAGCGGCGGCCCGGCAGCCCCTACTAGACGGGGGCTGAACACCACCAGCCCGAAGGTGGGCTGGCAGACGGGACTGACGGGCAGGCCGCTCGAACGCTATGGAGTTCTCAATGAACAGAGGTGCAGCCGGTCATCCGGGCATGCGTCACCCACAAATGCCTTGCTGGGCTTGGCTTTCCGGAGGTCCAGCGACCTGGGCGATGCCCGGTACTTCGTTGTGCCGGGCGCCGGCCGGAACGCTGGCGGTGAATCGGTCGTTCTGTTGTGGCGAAAAAGTAGCGCTACTTATAGCGCTACCGCAAGAGGGTGGCGCGGCGTCCCGTTCAACAGCTGTGTCGGATGACGGTCGCGCCCTACGTCCAACCGCTACAATTAGCGCTGGTCAACACGCGGTTTCGGAGGGGCAATGACGCAGGACTGGGACGCTGTCGCGGCCGCGATTAACACCCGGATGGACGAACTGCACCTGACTCAGCAGGAGGTTGCCCGGCGGGCGCAGGTCAGCGTCGCCCTCTTGCGGCAGCTCCAACGGAACTACGCTCCGCGCAAGCGCAACCCGGCTCTCTTGGAGGCCATCTCCAAGGGTCTGGAGTGGCCGCCCGGCCACTTGGCGCAGGTAGCGACCGGGCAGACCGCCGTCGCCTCCGACGACCCAATCGACGCACTCCGCGTGGAGGTAGCCGGCCTTCGCGATGAGGTTGCGACGCTGCGCGGGCAGGTTGCCCAGTTGTCGCAGAGCGTCTACGAAAGGACGGCGCAGGACTAGTGTCGAACGCTTCACTGCTTGACCTGCTGGACGAACACGCCGAACGAGTCCAGAACGCGGCCCAGGCCAGCGAAAGCGGCGCGAACGGTGTGCGCGGTGCCAACCGGATCGCGAAGCGCCAGCACCAGGAGGGCAAGCAGGATCAAGCCGACGATCAGCCGTCCGGGTCCGCGCCGACTTGGCATCGGGAGCATCGAGCTGTTGCGAGCCATGGTGTCCTCCTGTCGCCCGGTGAGCGGATGCCGTCTGCATCTGCTGCTTGCTGCTCTGCCAACCGAGCGAAGCACCGGGGCTTGTTGTCTTGGCTCAAAGCAAACCGCTGGTCAGGGGGTGTGCGGCAGGGCGCACGAGGGGGCGCACATGTGCACGGGGGTGTGCGCACGACGCCGCAACTGGGGATGAGGTGACGTAGTCATGGCCGGCGAGAAGATGCCGAATGCACGCCTAGCCGCGGTCATGGCCGAGGCGGGCGTGAGCAACAAGGGTCTTGCGGCGCGGGTACGGGAGCTGGCAGCGGCCGACGGGCGCAGCATGACCCCAGACCACACCTCTGTCACGCGTTGGCTCAAAGGCACGATCCCGAACGACCCTGCGCCCAAGTACATCGCGAAAGCCTTGAGCATCAAACTCGGTAGGCGGGTAAGTCTCGCCGACATAGGTTTCGAGTCGGCATCGGCTGACGCGGAAGTCGACGTGATTGAAGACGGGGCGCAATATCAACAGGACGCCTTGGCTTCGGTGGCGCTGCTGGAGAAACTGACTGGTTCGGATCTTGACGATCAAGGCGCAGTACTGCATGCGGACTGGAATCGATCCGCGTCGTCTAACGCTATTACCGGCTACCTTTTCGGCCAGTCGCTCGAAGCCACCTTTAGTACGATCAGCCCCTCTGCGGGTTCCCCGCTGGCCGTTGCGATTCGGTCCACCGCTGCGCAACTGATGGACCTTGACTTTCGATTTGGCGGTGGGCACACCAGAAAGCTTCTGTTGTTTTATTTCAAATCGGAGGTAGCGCCTCAACTGAAGCTAAATCATCCTGAAGGTGTGCGCAGGGAGATCTTCAGTGCAGCAGCAGAGGTTGTCCAGCTACTCGGGTGGACAGCTTACGACGCTGGGCGTCATGGCGCGGCGCAGAGGTATTTCATGCAGGCCCTTCGGCTTGCGCGCGAGGCGGACGATCACATGCTTGGCGGCCGACTTCTTGGCAATCTGAGCCATCAGGCGAACTACCTTGGCAAATTCTCGGATGCGGTACAGTTTGCGCGCGCAGCGCAAACCGCAACCTTCGGTAAGGCCACTAACACCGTCGTTGCAAACTTCCTTGCAATGGAGGCGCGGGCCCTGGCGAGCAGTGGCCAGCAGCTTGAGTGTGTTAAGATACTCAATCGGGCCGAACAGTTCTTTGAGCAGCGGGTGCCGGAAGATGATCCGGACTGGATCGGCTACTTCAATGCTGAGGAACTCGCCGGAGAGGCGGCGCACTGCTTTCGAGACCTCCGGCGGCCTGAAGAGACGCGACTGTTCGCCACCAAGGCAATTGAACCAACCAACACGCCACCCCGAACCATGGCCTTCATTAATATGGTCATGGCTAGCGGCGCGCTGACAGCTGGAAATCTAGACGAGGCGGTAAGTCTCGCAGTAACGGCAGTCGACCTAGCAGGGCCGTTGCAGTCGAAGCGATACGTCCGTTACCTCACGGACTTTAGCGACGATCTGGCCGTTGCGCATGAGAAGGACCCCCTGACGGTATCGTTCAACGCTCGTGTCAAACTTTACTACCCTACCATTGATCTCGTAAAACGAGGCTAGAAGGGCTTCCAGGAGCCGGCGGCGCTTCCCGTGCGGATCGAGTGCATGCGATGCTCGTATTCGGCAGCAATTTCGGGCGACTCGGCAACATTTTGCATAAGCCATGTCGTCATTTTAATCTCGTGAACCTGTCGAAGTACGTCGAAACCGCTCCACTCGGTTACATCGTAGCCGTAAGCGGCAACAAACTGTCCGTATTGAGCATCGGTCCACCATCCCGCCGTGACGTACTCTGTGGCGGTCATTGATAGGTCCCATTCGGGGTGCTCCCATCCGAACCGCTCAAAGTCGATTATTGCCGCACCCTGACCGGTGATCATGAGATTTTGAACGTGCGCGTCTCCGTGCGTAGGGGCTTTGGGGAGGGGGAACTCAAGCTCTACTACAGCGTTACGTAGTTCGTCTAGCCTTGTGGATAGGAACGCTTTGTCTGCGTCATTTACTTGTGAGTTGACAATGCGGCGCTCTACCCGTTCTAGTATCGTCCCCTCGGGGAGGGTTACGGCGGTGGGCAACTGGAGGCCGTGCAACTGGCGGAGAATGGTCGCCAATGAGCAAATGTCGGACGGACCGCCGCGGCGACCCTCAATGAATTTCCAGAAGGTTACGGGATGCCCAGCAATGGACAGCGGCTGGTCATGATTGGTTACTCGGGCGGCTGGGAAGGCCTCATGTTCGAGCCATTTGGCGACCGACACCTCTTTGACGGCGTCAGTCCAATAGTCCATCGTGCGCGCAATGCGTACAACTATGTCGGTGCCCAAGAGATGGTAGATCGCGTTCTCGCCTAGCCGGAGCAACTCGGTGTTTCCTGCGTGCAGCCCGACCGATCGGCACGCCTCGTTCAGAACATCACGGCTCGACTCTGCGCCGAACGGCTGGCTACTCAATTTCCCTCCGACCGATATTCTGATCGCAATCGATGTCCGATGCCATTATGCGCCCGGTGACCAGGTCACGGTCGGCCAGCGGTCGCCCCCGGGCAGTTGTTCAGCCTGGACGGGCCGGTGCCAGTCCGCGGCGCTGCCGTCCCACACATGCTGCGGCACCGCTGGCGGGACCTTCAGCAGCATGGTGAGGCGCCCGGGGCCGGCGCATGAGCGCGGACCAGTCGGTCCAGCGCGGCCTGTTGTGCCGGCGTCCCGACCTACCGCCATGGTGATCCGGGCGTCGGACAGGGTGCGGCATCTAGCTATCGTCGCAAATGGTCAGTTGCTGCGTGATGGCGCAGCCGGGTTGTTACCGCATCGGACGTGGTGCTGCTCATCGGGCTGGTGCCGCGGTGGAAAGGGAACTGCTTGTGCACCGTTTTGCACCCGGCGTCGACTATCGCGGGCCACTGTGGGTCGTGCATCTGCTGCTCACCGACCTCGCCCTGGACCTGGGCGACGCCTGCGCCGACACCGTGCAGGCCTGGTGGGCCAGCTCCCCGGCCAACGCCTCACTGGAGCCGCCCTTGGAGGTACTCGACCGCCACCTGCGGCACCTCACCCTCGCCGCCGTCGCTGTCCCGGCGGACACGGTCGAGGTCGAGCAGCTGCACGCGGCGCTGACGATCGGCCTAGCCGACGTCCCGCCGGTTGAGCTCACCCTCGGCCCGCCGCTGGTCAACGACGTCGCCATCGAGCTCTACGTCCGGCCGACCGCCGCGCTGGCCAGGCTGCACGAGCGCGTGTCGGCGGCCATCACGCGCACTACCGGTGTGCCGCCGGCCGGCGGCGGTCGAGCATGGCGGCCGCACACGGCGTTGGCCTACTGCCGTCACGACGTCGACACCCACGGGCTGCAATCGCAGCTGCTGCGCACCCCAGGGCCGGCCGCCGGATTCCTAGAGCCGGTCACCACCTACGGACGCGAGGTCGCGCTGGTCAGGGAGGAAACGCACGCCCAAGTCGCCGACCAGCGGCCCGAAACGACTGGTCGACGGTTCGTGTGGCACGACGCCACCCGGCGAATCCCGCTGCGCTGAGGCCTACGTCAGCCAGCTCAGCGCGCCGAGCTCTCGATCGAGGGCGTCATCGTCGAACACCCCGCCGGCAGCGTCGGCCCCGACCGTACGCAACTGCTCCCGGACCACAGGATCGGCCAGCAGCTCCTGCACGGACTCGCCCCGGCCGGCCGCAACCCGCATCAGGTTCGTGATCAGCTCGTTCGCCCGCATCTCGCCCTCACGCATGATCGCCGCGAACTCGCCGGGCGAGAGGTGCTCGGCGTCGGCGGCCAGAGTGAAACGGGCCTTCACATGCGCTCGCCACAACCGCCTGACCTCGTCATCCACCGGCCTACCGTACGGGGGCATGGCGACAGTCGTGGCGCTGGCCGGGCGAGGGGAGCGCGGGGTCGCCCAGGCGGGTGCCTTGGGTGTGGACGACCCCGCTGTGACCTGCGTTGACTTCCCCTCGCAGCAGGTCAGGGCGCATAGTAGAACATATGGTCGGTAGTGACTCGATTGACCGGAGCAAGCGAGCCGATACAACCTCCGAACCTTGGCGGCCGGCCTGGGTCGACCTGACGGCGCTGTTTCCGCGGCCAGCTGGCGCTGATCGGCGGGTGACGGACGGGGTCGACGTGAGCCAGCCAGTGATGGGCCTTGTGCGGCAGTGGATCCAGGCGGACGGTGGTCTCTGGATCGGACGGTGCAACTACCGAATCCCCTACCTGGACGGACGCCCTGGCGGGCTTGACGCCCTTGACCAGTGGCTGCCGGAGACCGTGCTCGCACCCCGCATCACGCAAACCCACCGCGGCCTGTGAGCGTCCTTGCCGTGCGTGCTTCTTGACCTGTGGTGTTGTGGGAGCAACCATCGAACGATGGACATCCCGGCCGAACTGGCCCACCGCTGGCACGAGCGGCATGACCCCTGCCTGGCGGACGTCGAGGCCGGTGCTGGTCCGCTGGCCGCGGTCTACGAGCAGCTGCGGATGCTGGCCGCCCAGGACGGTGCGCACGAGCTCGAAGAGCGCCTCGGCCGGACAGCCCGGGGCCTGCGGGTACTGGCCGCCCTCTGAGCAGCACCGCGCACACCATGACCGGTCCTAGCGCAGGTTCAGGTCGTGTCGACGAGGGCGTTGCGGGGAAAACCGAACTCCAGCAGGTGCCACCGGTCCAGGCGCTGCCCGTGCAGCACCGACGCGGATCCGGACCGTTTCCGCACCAGGTCGGCGAATCCGGCGCGCAACGGCACTCCCCAGAACGCCAGCCCGCCGGACGTGCCGACCACGATGAGGTCGCCGTTGGTCGCCCAGGCCCCCTCGCGGAGCTCGTAGTTGATGTCCAGCAGGAACCCCTCCACGTACTGGAGTCGGCGCTCGCGGGCCTGGCGGGCGACGCCGGAGAACCCACCCGCTGGCAGCGGCGCGACCGTGGGCAGGTACCAGCGTCCGGCCTGGATGACCAGGTCCTCCACCGACCCGTACACCCACAGCCCGGCCGCCGCTTGAGCTCGGGTCGGCGCGGCGCGGCGATCGAGCTCGGCCAGCAGGTGCTTGTCGGCCTCGCTGATCAGTTCATCAGGGCACATCGACGTTCCTTCGGTACCAGTCGAGCACGATCTCGGCGACCTCGGGTTCGAGCAGGTCGACCTGGCCCAGGCCGGCGCCGGGCCGGTAGGCGGTGACCAGCTCGGCGGTCATGGCCACCAGCAGCACGAAGTAGTCGGGCCGGTCGCCGAACAGGCCGTGAGCGCCGGTGGGGTCGTAGGTGATGGGCACGCCGGCCAACAGCAGGCGCTCGTAGAGGTCGCCGGCCGGCCAGCGCTCCAGCTCGGCGTCGTCGACGTTGACCAGGACCACAACGTCGACGGCGACCAGGAACCGCTCCCATACCACCTCCACGTGTTCATCGTCGCTGCTCAGCGGCATGTCGGCAGTGGACACGATCGGGGGTTCACCCGCTGTCGCGCGCATTTCCACCGGCCGTGATCAGCAAGGATGGCGGCAGGTACTGCGATCGGGGAGGGCACGACATGGCAGCGACCGCGGCGGTGACGGCGGAGGAGCTGGAGAAGGGCGCACGGGACTGGTTCGACCGCCACAAGAAGGCGTCGACAAACGAGCAAGTCGGCACGCTGGTGGTGGCCTCGCTGGAGTTGGTCAAGGCCGTGGTGACGCTGCTGACCGAGGCCGGGATCGAGGTCGCCCAGACACCGCCGGTTCGACGTCTACCCGATGTCCCACGGTGGGAGTACGGGGCGCTGACTGGCACCCACGGCGGGCAGCCGGTGGTCGTGCCGCTGGTACCGGCGTCACCGGAGATCAGGCTGTTCGCCCCGACGGAGGGCCAGGCGGTGGGGGACCTCGTGGCAACCGTGACGGTACCGAGCGAGCAAATCGAGAAGGGCGGGTGGGTCCCAGCGGCTGCTATCGCCAATCAGCTTCGGCCAGCTCTTTCCGCCGTCAGCTAAACTCTACCCTCGCAACAGTGTCGTGATACGTCGGCATACATGCTTCTTCGCTTGGCTACTAGCTCGGATTCGGCGGCTTCATAGATCGAATAGAGTATTGGGAGCGGGCGGCCCTGATAAGGGAAACAAAGCGAGACGGACTTAGGACGGTACTGTGACAGTCCAGCCTGCCCTCCTTGCTTGCTTTCAAAAACCCGCGATCGCGTGTAACGCAGTAGACGCGAGCAAGCGGGTCGATGGCAGACAAGCGTCGGCAGGCTCCGTAGACCATGCCATCTTCGTAGTCCAACGGAGGATTTCCATCTGGGAAGTGATCCCCGAGAGTGCCACCGTTAGACCGATGCAGTACGCCGTAAACCAAGTCGGCTACTAGCGAACGGGCGTCGTCGATACTCCATCCGAGCCCACGGTAACCCGTCTCAATGTCCAGGTTGGTCGACTGGGTAGCTTTACTAAGGGTGATGCGGTCAATATGTGAATTGGTCCATACTTCAACCGTTTCTGCGCCCGCAAAGCGGCCAGATGTACATGTGGCGACGGCTCGAAGCGAGTCATACGCCCGATCGGTCGGATGTGGCACAGACTCCTTCGCGAGCTGTGCGGCGAGCTTGTCAAAGTTTGACCACGCGAACGGCGCTCCAACAAGCGAGGCTATATCAAGATAGATGTTGCAGTCGAACACGACGACGTGCCTCTGCGGTTCATCGCTCGCTGCCATCTATCACAAATCCGAATAGGCGCGCCAGGGCTCCAGGTGGATGCCGCGGCCGTCACCCTTATCTGCCGACTCCAGACTAGCTCCACCCCAAGGGTCCTCGCCGGGGTCATCGTCTTCCGGGAAGGAATCTAGAATCGCATCGATGTCGACCGACTCATCTCGCGCGCCACGAATATAAACTCCGCCGATTGCGAGATCGGCGGCGGTCCGGCCTCCTAGCTTCCGGTTGGCGCGATAGTACGCAGCCATATCTTCGGTGCTAATGGCCGTTCTACACTCGGCGTCCGGTGGGAGATCTCCGCGCGCGTTCAACCATGGCTGCTCCACATGTGTAAGAGCGCTCAGTTCCTCACCCGACATTGAGCCGTAGCGGGCCAGTACAAGGTCAATCAGATTGGAGGTCATCTCATCAAGGTGGATGTGACCCGTGTGCTGAGCGTTGGCGCTACGAGTCGCCTGGTCACGCCGGGAATGCCAAACCTGTGGGACAACCGGGCCTTGCTTCCAGGCTTTGATCTGCTCTGGAAACAATGGCTCGTCTGTTACGGCTAGATGCCATGCCTGGACGTAATACAGAAGCTTCTGGAGCCGCATCGCGTCGGACCACGGGGCCGAGCGCTCAAGGATTACGGATGCAACATCATCAGCTGTCAGCATCTGCACCACCTCTCGCTCATGATCCCGCCGCCACGACGCCTGTCGCGTCAGTCTGGCACGCACCACAACCCTGGACGTACCACCACAACCAAGTCTAGCCAAACAGCCGATCCTACACGGAGTGTAACGCTCGCGCCAAGCCGCGTTAGCTGAGAGTGATGACTCGTCGCTGAAAGTGACACGACCATCGCCTGCTTGAGTTACGTCGCCAACTTGTCCCTTCACTGCGATCCTAGTCGAAAGTGTTGTCGACTATGTACCGCTGAACAGGCGACGGTCCAGATTTGCGGAGCTCCTGTGCGTCGGGAGAGCCGACATGCCACTCGTGAGGCAGCGGCTGTTCTGCTGTGCGTCACCGGTGCAATGATGGTTGCAATCGCCCCGGTTCGCTGCTGATCGCTCCAAGACGGCGTGGACCTCCGACCAGGCGAGACGTCCTCAGCGATCCCTACCGGTCGGCCGGTCGCAGACCTCGAAAGCGTGTGAGGGGCAACCCTCCGTGGGTTCAAATCCCACCGCCACCGCTGCACGAAGCCCCGGCAACCGAACCAGGTTGCCGGGGCTTCGTCGTATCAGCGGGGCACGACGGGGCGGTAGTGCGCCCGAAAGACCGTCATCAGGCCAATGGTGCCGTAGGCGGCCAGCACCCAGCCGGCGATGATGCGGAACTGGGCGGCTTCGGCGGCGTGGTACTTGGCCTCGGTCACGGCCCAGACGTGCGAGTGCGAGCGCAGATGGAGCGGAGTGTCGGGAGAACCGTAGAAAGCGCCATTGATGAAGGCGACCATGCCGAGAACCCAGAGCGCGACGCACAGGAGGGCCAAGCGCTTGGCGGCGGGGGAGAAGCGGTGCAGCTTCCGGTACGTGCCGTCGTCGCCGGTGCCGCGCCAGACGACGATGGCGATCAAGCCGGCGGGGATGGCGGTGAGGCCCATGGCCAGGTTGCTGATCGGCAGGGCCGAGCCGAAGACCAGGGACAGCACGAGGGCGATCACGGCCCAGGCCGCGCCCACGAGCAAAGCGAAGATCAACCACTTCACGGTTCAGTCCTCGGGTGTGGAGTTGTCGAAGTCCCGCCACAGCTTGACGCGCGGTTCCGCCGGAGGCGGCGCGGGCGGCCTCGGTGGGGGACCGAGGTTGAGGGACGCCAGGCAGAGCATGGCCATCACGGCGAGGAAGGCCACCGCGACGGCGGCGACGAGGCGGGGGATGCTGGCCATGGCCTCGGCGTACTCGGTGGCGGTGTAGATGGTCTTGTGACCGTGATTGTTGGTCACGTACTGCCCGTTCTCGTAGCTGGGGAAGCCACGCGGCACCATGCTCAGCCCGCCGATGAGGGCAACGACGGCCAGCATGATCAGGACGAGCCGCCACACCGGGGGCACGGCCACGAACCCGCGCCACAGCTGCTCCTTGGCGTCGACCATGAGCATCAACGGTGGGATGGCGGCGAACCCGGGCAGCAGGAACAGCACGGTGACGGCCACAGGCAGCTCGATGCCAGGCGCGATCGACAGGATGACCAGGACGAGCAGGCACGCGGCCTCCGCCGCCAACAAGCGCCCCCACCACTTCACGGGTCGACGGTAGATCGGCGATCCGCCCGATATGCGGGAAACGACGGAAGTTGCCGCCCTTCGTACTACCAGGTAACCGTTGTGCAAAAGCCTTCCGGTGTTCACTCGACCGGGGGAGGATGCCCCGACCACTGAGCTAGTAGGAGGACGAGGGTGACCCCATCTCCACACCGCCGCAGAGCCCTGGCCGGCACGGCGGTGACCGCGCTGTTGTCGGCCGGACTGGTCGTCACGGCGGCCCCGGTGTCGGCGGCGCCGAGCGCTGATGCCCTGATCGCCGAGGTGTACGGGGGCGGCGGCAACGCCGGTGCCACCCTGACCTCCGACTACGTCGAGTTGGCCAACCGGTCCACGGCGGCGGTGTCGGTGGACGGCTGGAGCGTGCAGTACCTGCCGGCGGCGCCGAAGCCGACGAGCACCTGGCAGACGACGGCCCTGACGGGCAGCATCGCCGCGGGCGCGAAGTACCTGGTCGGCGAGGCCAAGAGCGCCGGCGGCACGACGGCGCTGCCGACGGCCGACGCGACCGGCAACATCAACATGTCGGCGACCGCGGGCACGGTGGCCCTGGTGAGCGGCAAGGACCCGCTGACCTGCCTCACGGCGGCGGACTGCGCGGCCGATCCCCGGGTGCACGACCTGGTGGGCTTCGGCGGCGCGGTGGTCGTGGAGGGCGCGAGCGCCCCGGCCCCGAGCAACACGGCGGCGGTGTCCCGCACGGCGGGCGACACCGACGACAACTCCAAGGATTTCACCGCCGGCGCGCCCGCCCCGACCAACAGCAAGGGCGAGACGACCGGCGGCGGCACGACCCCGCCGCCGACCGGCGTGCCGGCCCGCATCCACGACATCCAGGGCACGACCCGTCTCTCGCCGCTGGTCGGCAAGCAGGTCAGCGACGTGCCGGGCATCGTGACGGGCGTGCGCACGTTCGGCAGCAGCCAGGGCTTCTTCTTCCAGGACCCGAGCCCGGACAACGACCCGCGCACCAGCGAGGGCATCTTCGTCTACACCGGATCGAAGGCCGCCGCGGTCAAGCCCGGCGACGCGATCACGGTGGCCGGCAAGGTCTCGGAGTTCTACCCGGACGAGTCCGGCGCGAAGTCGCTGTACCAGTCCAACACGGAGCTCGACTCGGCCACGGTCACGGTGGTCTCCTCGGGCAACCCGTTGCCGGCGGCGGAGATCCTGCACCCGGACACGGTGCCGACGGCGTTCGCGCCGACCGGCGGCAACATCGAGGGCCTTCCGCTGGAGCCGGACAAGTACGCGCTGGACTTCTTCGAGTCGCGTGAGGGCATGCGGGTCGAGGTGGACGACGCCCGTGTGGTCGGCGCGACCGACAAGTACAACGAGCTGTACGTGACGACGAAGCCGGCGCAGAACCCGAGCGTCCGCGGCGGCACGGTCTACCTGGGATACGACGACAACAACGCCGGCCGGCTCGAGGTGCAGTCGCTGATCCCGTTCGCCCAGACGCCGTTCCCCGTGGCGAACGTGGGCGACAAGCTCACCGGCGCCACCGCGGGCCCGCTGGACTACACCCAGTTCGGCGGCTACGTGGTCCAGGCGACGCAGTTGGGCGACCTCGTCTCGGGCGGACTCAAGCCGGAGACCACCTCCAAGCAGACCGTGGACGAGCTGGCGGTGGCCACGTACAACGTGGAGAACCTGGCGCCGACCGACCCGCAGGCCAAGTTCGACCGCCTGGCCGGCAACCTGGTGCACAACCTGGCCGCGCCGGACATCGTGTCGCTGGAGGAGATCCAGGACAACTCGGGGGCCACCGACGACGGCGTCGTCGCCGCGGACCAGACGCTGCAGAAGTTCGCGGACGCCGTGGTGGCCGCGGGCGGCCCGCAGTACAAGTGGACGGAGATCGATCCGACGAACGACGCCGACGGCGGCCAGCCGGGCGGCAACATCCGGATCGCCTTCTTCTACAACGCCAAGCGGGTGTCCTTTGTGGACCGTCCGGGTGGCGGCGCCACCACCGCGACCACGATCGTCAACAACCACGGCCAGGCCGAGCTCTCGGTCTCGCCGGGTCGTGTCGACCCGACCAATACGGCGTGGAACGCCAGCCGGAAGCCGCTGGCCGCGGAGTTCAGGTTCCAGGGCCGCGAGGTCATCGTGATCGGCAACCACCTGGTGTCCAAGCTCGGCGACCAGCCGGACGTGGGCCGCAACCAGCCGCCGTCGCGCAGCTCGGAGGTGCAGCGCGGTCAGCAGACGGCGGCGCTGCGCGCGTTCGTCGACCAGATCCTGGCCGTGAACAAGAAGGCCAACATCGTCATCCCCGGCGACTTCAACGACATGCAGTTCTCGCCGACGGTGGCCACCCTCACCGCCGGCGGCAAGTTGCGTGACCTGGTGAACGAGCTGCCCGCGAACCAGCGGTACAGCTACGTCTACCAGGGCAACTCGGAGGTGCTCGACCACCTGCTGGTCAGCACCGCGCCGCGTGGCGTGGAGTACGACGTGGTGCACGTCAACGCCGAGTTCGCCGACCAGGCCAGCGACCACGACCCGCAGGTGGTCCGGTTCCGGCCGAGCACCGGCAACGAGCTGCTGGACCAGCTGCTCGACCTGGCGCACTGCTTCGCGCCGCCGGCCAGGTAACACACCGCTTGGAAGGGACCTTTCCTGACGTTGAACGTCAGGAAAGGTCCCTTCATGTCATTGTGGGGACGTGACTCAGCCGAGGGCCGGCCAGGTGCTGGCGGCGAACCTGAAGGTGCTGCGCGACCGCAGCGGCCTGTCGCTGTCCGAGCTGGCCCGCCGGTCCGGCATCGCCAAGGGCACGCTGTCCCAGCTGGAGTCCGGCGCCGGCAACCCGACGATCGAGACCGTGTTCAGTTTGTCGAACGCATTGAGCGTGCCGGTGTCGAGCCTGCTGACGCTGCGCAGCGACCCGGACGTGGTGCTGATCCGCTCGGCCGACCTGGAGGTGCTCAGCGGCAACGCGGTCGACCTGCGGATGCTGCGGCGCCTGGACGTGACCGAGACCGTGTTCGAGATGTACGACCAGCGGGTGCGGCCCGGGCAGCAGCAGCACTCCGACGGCCACCCCGGGATCGAACACGTCACGGTGGTCGCCGGCCGCCTGCTGATCGGACCGCCCGAGGAGCCGTACGAACTCGGGCCGGGCGACTACGTGAGCTTCCCGGCCGACCGCCCGCACATGTACCGCGCGGTCGACGGGCCGGTGCTGTCCGTGCTGCTGCTCCAGTACCCGGCCGACGCCGGCCCGCCGGCCTTGACCTGCGCCACCTCCAACCCGTAGCGTTCATTTTAACGAACGGAGGTGGCCGTGCACGTGGTGGTCGTCGGAGCCGGGGTGATCGGCGCGGCCTGCGCCGAGGCGCTCAGCGCGGCCGGCGCCACGGTCACCGTGGTCGACCGCAGCGGCCCGGCCGCGGGCACGACCGGCGCCGGCGAGGGCAACGTGCTCGTCTCCGACAAGGAACCCGGCCCGGAACTCGAACTGGCGCAGGCCTCCCGCCGCCAACTCCCGGAGCTGCTGGCCAAGCTGGCCGCGGAACTCGGGCAGGCCGATGTGGAGTGGCAGCCCAAGGGCGGTCTCGTCGTGGCCACCACCGATCCCCAGCCGTTGCACGATTTCGCCGCACGACAACGAGAAGCCGGCGTGCAGGCCCACCCGATCACCGCACGCGAGGCGTTCGAGCTGGAGCCGAACCTCACCCGCGAGATCACCGCGGCCGTCCACTATCCCGAGGACGGCCAGGTGCAACCCGTGCTGCTGGCCACCACGCTGCTCTCCGCCGTGCGGCAGCGTGGCGGCCAGCTCCTTTCCGGAGTGACCGCGACCGGCGTCACCAAGCACGCCTTGCTGACGGACAGCGGCGTCATTGCCTGCGATCACGTCGTCAACGCCGCCGGTCCGTGGGCCGGCGACTTCGCGGCCAAGGCCGGCGCGCCGATCCCGGTGCTGCCTCGGCGCGGCCTGGTCCTGGTGACGACGCCGGTCGTGGATCTGGTGCGGCACAAGGTGTACGACGCCGACTACGTCGGCGCGGTGGCCAGCGGCGACGCCGATCTCCAGACCTCGACGGTGGTGGAATCGACGCCCGCCGGCACGGTGCTGATCGGCTCCAGCCGCCAGCGCGTCGGCTTCGACGACACCATCCAGGTCGACGTCCTGCGCGAGCTGGCCCGCAAGGCGATCCGGCTCTTTCCCAAGCTACGGAACATCAATGTCATGCGGGCCTACGGCGGGTTCCGGCCGTACCTGCCGGACCATCTGCCGGTCATCGGCGAAGACCACCGCGTGCCGGACCTCTGGCACGCCACCGGCCATGAGGGCGCCGGCATCGGCCTGGCGGTGGCCACCGGCCGCCTGCTCGCGGAGCTCATGACCGGCAGGACGCCGCACATCGACCCGAAACCGTTCCGCACGGACCGACCCGGGCTGGCGCTGTGAACGTCACGGTCAACGGCGAATCGCGGAAGGTCGAACCCGGTCGGACGATCGCGGCGGTGGTGCCGAATGTCGGCGTCTTCTGCGCGATCGGCGTCTGCCACGGCTGCCTCGTCACGGTCAACGGCCTGCCGGATGTCCGTGCGTGCCAACGGGTTCTGCACGAGGGTGACGAGGTGGTCACGCGATGACCGTCGTTGTGGTCGGTGCCGGGCCGGCCGGCGTCAACGCGGCCGTCACGGCGGCGCGGGCCGGGCAGGACGTGCTGCTGATCGACTCCGCGCCGAGGATCGGCGGCCAGTATCACCGGCAATCCTTCCGTGCCAAGGAAATCCGCGTAGCCCACGACCGCGTGAAGCATCTGCCGGACACGAGCGTCTGGGCGATCGAGGGTAACCGCCTGCACCTCACCGGATCCCGCGTCGTCACGGCGTCACAACTGATCCTGGCCACCGGCGCCTACGATCGCACCCTGCCGTTCCCCGGCTGGGACCTGCCCGGCGTGTACACCGCCGGTGCGGCGCAGGCGATGGCCAAAGGGCAGGGAATTGCCTTGGGCCGCAACGTGATCGTCGCCGGCACCGGGCCCTTCCTGCTGCCGGTCGCGAGCTCGCTCATGGACGTCGGCGCCAAGGTCCGGGTGTTCGAGGCGAATTCGCCATCAACAACGTGGCCGGGCGAAACAAGAGCGCTGATCGCTGGTCGCCGCAAACTCGTGGAGCTGGCCCAGTACGCCAAGGTTGCGCCCTACTACCGTGAACGCACGGCGGTCATCGCCGCCCACGGTGACGACCGGGTCCGCGAGGTCACCGTCGCGAAGCTCGACAGGGACTGGAATCCCCTACAGACCAAGAGGATCCCGGTTGACGCCGTCTGCGTCGGCTACGGCTTCGTGCCGCAGTTGGAACTGGCGATCTCCGCCGGTTGTCGGATCGGCAACGGCTTCGTGGAGGTCGACGAGGATCAGCGCACCTCGGTGCCGTGGATCTTCGCCGCCGGCGAGATCACCGGCATCGGCGGCGCGGAACTGGCCGCGCGCGAAGGCATCAGAGCCGGCGCCGCGGCGGCGGGCGTGCAGCTCGGCCTCACCGTCGACCGGCGCTTCGCCGAGGCCTTGACCAGGGTGTATCCCGTCAAGGACGGCTGGCGGGGCTGGCTGACCGACGACACGATCATCTGCCGCTGCGAACGCGTCACGCACCGGAAACTCCGGACGGCGGCGGAAAACCTCACCGCGACCCGGGCCGTGAAGCTGGCCAGCCGGGCCGGCCTCGGTGTCTGTCAGGCCCGGATCTGCGGTCACACCGTCGCCGACCTGCTCGACCTGGACCCCACCGCCTTCGCCCGCCGGCCGATCGCCACCCCGATCCCGCTCGGCGACCTCGCCGCCAATCCCGTGGAGGAGCCATGATCTTCGATGGAGTGGTCGTCGCGACCGCCCTGCCGTACCACGACGACCTGAGCGTCGACCTCGACCGCTACGCCGAGCACTGTCGCTGGCTGATCGACAACGGCTGCCACGGCATCGGCCCGAACGGCTCCCTCGGCGAGTACTCGTCCCTCACCGACGACGAGCGCCGGGCCGTGGCGCGCACGGCGATCGAGACCGTTGGCGACGACGGCATCGTGGTGGTCGGCGTGCACGCCCCCGGCTCGCACCAGGCCCGGCGCTGGGCCGAACTGGCGGCCGAGGACGGCGCGGACGGCCTGCTCTGCCTGCCGCCGACCATGTACCGGGCCAACGACTCCGAGGTGATCAACCACTTCGCGGCCGTGGCGGAAGTGGGCCTGCCGGTGATGGTCTACAACAACCCCTTCGACACCAAGGTCGACCTCACGCCGACGCTGCTGCGCGAGATCGCCCAGATCGACAACGTCCTGGCGGTCAAGGAGTTCTCCGGCGACGTCCGCCGCGTGCTGGAGATCCGTGAACAGGCTCCGGAGCTCGCGGTGATCGCCGGCGCCGACGACGTGCTGCTCGAAGCCGTGCTGATGGGCGCGACCGGCTGGTTCGCCGGCTTCCCCAACGCCTACCCGGCCGAGTCGGTGGAGTTGTTCACCCTGGCCAAGGAGGGTCGTCTCGAAGAGGCGCGCAAGCTGTACGAGCGGCTCGTCGCGGTGTTCCGTTGGGACTCGCGCACCGAGTTCGTGCAGGCCATCAAGTACGTGATGGACAAGCTCGGTCGCTACGGCGGTCCCTGCCGTCCGCCGCGCGGGCCGCTGACCGAGGCGCACCGCAAGCAGTTGGACGCCGATCTCGCCCGGGTGGTCTGACGTGCGGGCCAGCAGGTACTTCACCGCCGTCGACTCGCACACCGAGGGCATGCCGACGCGGGTGGTCACCGGCGGTCTTTCGCCGATCCCCGGCGCCACCATGGCCGAGCGGCGCGAGTACTTCATCAAGAACATGGACCACATCCGGCAGTTCCTGGTGAACGAGCCGCGGGGGCACGCCGCCATGAGCGGCGCGATCCTGCAACCGCCGACCCGGCCGGACGCGGACTGGGGCGTCCTCTACATCGAGGTCTCCGGCTGCCTGCCGATGTGCGGTCACGGCACGATCGGCGTCGCGACCGTGCTGGTCGAGACCGGCATGGTCGAGGTCACGGAGCCGGTCACGACCGTGCGGCTGGACACCCCGGCGGGCCTGGTCGTCGCCGAGGTGACCGTGCGAGACGGCCGCGCGGAGTCGGTGCGGTTCCAGAACGTGCCGGCGTACGTCCACGAGCTCGACGCCGTGGTGGACGTGCCGGGGCTGGGCGCGGTCCGCTACGACATGGCCTACGGCGGCAACTTCTATGCCATCCTGCCGATCGAGTCGATCGGCATCTCCTTCGACGTCAAGGAGAAGGACCGGATGCTGGCGGCCGGACTGTCCATAATGGACGTCATCAACGCTGTCCGGAAACCCGTGCACAAGGAAGATCCCGGCATCGCCGGCTGCAAGCACGTGCAACTCGTCGCACCCGGCCGAAACGGCGGCGACGCCCGCAACGCCATGGTCATCCACCCCGGCTGGTTCGACCGGTCGCCGTGTGGAACCGGCACCAGCGCACGGATGGCGCAGCTGCACGCCCGCGGCCAGTTGCCGCTGAACACCGACTTCGTCAACGAGTCGTTGCTGGGCACACGCTTCATCGGACGGCTTGTGGCCGAGACATCACGGGGCGTGACTCCGACGATCGAAGGCCGCGCCTGGGTTACCGGCATGGCACAGTACCTGCTGGACCCAACCGACCCGTTTCCGAACGGGTTCACGCTGTGAGGAGTGCTCGACATGACTGATCGGCCGGCGAGGCGAGACCCGTCCAGGCTGGTCGAGGCGACCGGCTTTCGATCCTCGGTCGGAACCGGCTGGGGCGATGTCGCCCGCGAGGTCCGGCTGACCCCGGGCGCCGCGGAGGCCGCCGCCGCGCACCGCGCACGGCTGTCCGCGGAGTTCCCGGGCCAGCGCATCGCGGTCGCCGCCGGCCGGGCCCCGGTCCGCGCCAACGACACCGACTACGACTTCCGCCCCGACAGCGACTTCGCGTGGCTCACCGGCTGCAACGCCGAAGGCGCCGTGCTGCTGATGCTGCCCGTGTCCGGCGGGCACGAGACCGTGCTGCTGCTGCGCGAGCCCGCCCGTCCCGGGGATCCGGAGTTCTTCGGCAGCGCCCGTGACGGCGAGCTGTGGATCGGGCCCGTGCCCGGCCTGGCCGAGTGGAGCGAGGCCCTCGGCGTGGCGTGCCGGCGTGTCGAGGACCTGCCCGGCCTGCTGCGTGGCCAGCACCCGGCGGTCAACGCGACCGGCGGCGTCGAGCCGATGCTGGACGCCCTTGGCTACGGCAACAGCTCCACCCTGCGCACCGCGCTGGCCGAGCTGCGCCGGATCAAGGACGCGTGGGAGATCGGCCAGCTCCAGGCCGCCGTCGACGCCACCGTGCTCGGCTTCGCCGAGGTGGCCGCCGAGCTGCCGATGGCGATCAAGGGCGGCGGCGAGCGCTGGCTCCAGGGCACCTTCGACCGGCGCGCCCGCACCAGCGGCAACGCCCCCGGCTACGCCTCGATCCTGGCCGCCGGGCCGCACGCGCCCGTGCTGCACTGGGTTCGCTGCGACGGCGACGTGCCGGCCGACGGGCTGCTGCTCATGGACGCCGGCGTCGAGGTCAACACCTACTACACCGCCGACGTGACCAGGACCTTCCCCGTTAGCGGCAAGTTCAGCGACCCGCAGCGGCAGGTGTACGAGTTGGTGCTCAAATCCCACCTTGCCGCCATGGCCGACGTGCGGCCCGGCGCCGAGTACCGGGCCTTCCACCGGACCGCCATGCGCGTGCTGGCCGAAGGCCTGCACGACTGGGGCCTGCTGCCCGTCTCCGTCGACGAGGCGCTGGACTCCGACGGGCAGCACCACCGGCGGTACATCGTCTGCGGCGTGGGCCACTTCCTCGGGCTAGAGGTGCACGACTGCGCCAAGGCCCGGGCCGAGGCCTACCACGACGGCAGCCTCGTCGCCGGCATGGCGCTGACCGTCGAACCGGGGCTGTACTTCCACCCCAACGACCTCACCGTGCCCCCGGAGCTGCGCGGCCTCGGCGTGCGCATCGAGGACGACCTCGTCGTCACCGACACCGGCGCCGACGTGCTCTCCAGCGCGCTGCCCATCACCGCCGCCGGCGTCGAGGAATGGGTCAGCGGCTGTCTTCGGGGCTGACCAGATCCAGCTCCAGCTGCGGCGACACGTGATCGGCCGCTGCCTGCCTCACATGCGGCGAGCGCAGGCAGCGGCCACACGTCACCGGGTCGTTCGTCGGCACGAACCGGGTGAAGTCCCAGGTGCCGGTGCCCACATGGCAGCCGGGGGCCGGGATCAGCATCTCGCCCAGCCAGCGCTGTAAATGCACCGCGTGCACAGTCGTAGAGCTGCCCAGCCGCCCGTTGCGCTGGTCGAACCGGCCTCGGGCGTGGGCTGCCGTCCCCTCCAGGAGCGCGCTCAGCGGATCCGTCACCCCACCAGCCTGGCACGCGGGTCTGACATTCGCCGCCACAGAGCAGCTGACCAGCCGTTTTGGCTGGTCAATACCCCCTCGGGTAAGGTCTCTCGCGGAGGATTCGCATAGTGGCCTAGTGCGCACGACTGGAAATCGTGTTGGGGATTAAACCCCTCACGGGTTCAAATCCCGTATCCTCCGCAGGTCAGAGGCCCCACCGACAGGTGGGGCCTCTGCTGTTTTCAGCTGCGGGCGCGGGTGCCGGCGTAGACGTACTTCCAGCGGCCGTGGGTGGGCTCGGCCGGCCGCTCGTAGACGATCACCGGTGACGCGGCCAGCGCAGCCTTGAGCTTCTCGCGGTTGCGTTCCTTGGGCAGCTGCGGGTACTCCCAGCGCGGCAGCATCGGGACGCCGTCCCGCTGCGCCGGGACCTTGATCGTCCGGCCGTCCTCGGGACCGCCGAACAGCTCGATGTCGATCTCAAGCCGTGTGTCCTCCGCCATGGCCCGGCATCCTGCTCCCGATCCGGCGGCACCGCCCCCCGAAGCACCCGGTCGAGCGACCCGCTACACTGAACCCGGACCTCGTGCGGTGTCCATCCTGTGAACCTCCCCAGGGCCGGAAGGCAGCAAGGATAAGCGGGCTCTGACAGGTGCGCGGGGTCCCCTTCACTTTGGAACGCCCCCTGCCCGCAAAGAGCGCGGGTAGGGGGCGTTCCGGTTTGTTCTGGGGGGCGACCCCCAGACCCCCGATGTGGGGGCGAAG
>NZ_JBFBAM010000027.1:0-108544 GCF_040682195.1 Kutzneria sp. NPDC051319
CGCGTTCGTCGTCAGTGAGCACGATCGGGACCGCTACCGGGTAAGGCATAGATCTCGTGTACCCACTGACAACGAACTAACAACTCAGGACACTAACGCAGGTTGTGCAGCCGCTGGCCGATGGCGTTCGCGTCGGCCGGCTGCACGACCACGCGCTCGCCCCCGTAGTCCTGCTCGTGCACCATCAGGTACCGGCCGTCGTCCACGTTGTCGAACCAGCGCAGCACGCCCGAACGGACCTTGCGGCCCTGCTGGTCGCGGAACATCGCGCCCAGCTCGCCCGCGCGCAGGTGCCGGGCCTGGGTCAGCTGCTCCACCGCCTGCCGCTCACGGCCCGCACGGTCGTAGCCCTGATGCGACGCCACCATCACCCCACCGTCGTAGTCGTCCTGGCGGGGCTGGTCGCGCTGCGCCACCGGCACCGACAGCGCCGGATGGCGGCCCGGCGGCGCCGGCGGGAGCTCCGCCACCACCGCCGGCACCATCGCCTCCGACGGGATGTCCGCCAGCAGCACGTCTCCGCCCGTGTGCTCGCTGTCCCCCGGCAGCTGCACCGCCAGCGTCGCCCGATGCCCCGTGCGGGCCGCGATCGTGCGCACCGGCGACACCGCCGCCGGCTCCAGCGGCAGCCACACCGAGTCCAGCAGATAGTCGTTGCGCACCAACGCCGTCAGCGCGTCCGCGAGCTCCGGGTCCAGGTCGTCGCCCCTGGTCATGCCCATCTGCCTCAGCTCCTGCGCCGCCCGGCGGCGCAGGTGCGAGCGTTCCACGTCATCCTGGCCGTGCGAGCGGACCTGGAAGGGGAACGGCAGTTCGCCCACGCCCAGGCCTTCCCACACGAAGTCGAACTGCAGCGGCGTCAGCCGCCAGCGCACGCTCTGCATCGGTCCGTCAGCCGCCGATCACCGGCGGGACCGTCGGCGGCAGGTCGCCCACGATGTCGTTCGCGTTGTCGTCGTTGACCAGGTAGGCGGCGGACTTGTGTTCCTTGTCCTCCTCCTTCTTGCCTCCCCGGCCTCCGCCGCCCATGCCGCCCGCTCCCGACGCGCCCGCGGCCCCAGGCCGTCCGCCCATGGCCCCGCCGCGCATCGCGCCTTCTTCCTCCGCGCCGAAGCCCGAGGTCGCTCCCGCGCCCGCCCGCGCACCGGCGCCCGACGTCGCCCCGGAGCCGAAGCCCTTCGCGCCGCCCGAGCCGAAGCCTCCGCCCGCGCCGCCTCCGCCGTAGCCGCTTCCACCGCCGCCACCGAAGCCCGAGCCCATCGGCGGCGTGAATCCCCCGCCGCCGCCTCCTTGGCCTCCGCCGCGGCCGCCCCCGCCCTGCCCCGGATAGCCCGGGTAGTTCGGCACGTTGCCGTCCCCGTCCGTGCCCACCGGCCAGTTCGAGCTCTGCGTCGTCGTGCCCGTCGGCGGCCGGTGGTAGTTCGGGTTGTTCGGATCTTGCGTCGGGTCGTACGTCGGCGGCCGATCCGGCGGCAGCTGCGGCGGGTTCTGCTGCTGGCTGTTCTGGTGGTTCGGATTCCCCACCTGGTTCGGGTTGTACTGCGTGTGCCCCACGGGCGGCGGATGTCCCCCCGGCGGCGGTGGCGGCGGCTTCGGCGGCCACTCCGAGATCGGCGGCGGGGGCGGCGGGGGCGGCGGCTGCGTCGGATCCGTCGGCCCGGTGAAGGCCGGCATCGAGTTCGCCGCGTTCATGTAGTTCGGCGAATACACCGAACTCATCACCCGAACCGCCTGCTCCTTCGCCTCCTGCTGCTCCTGATGCTGCGCATAGGCGCTGGCCCCGGCCCCGAACGGCCCGCCCAGGATCCCGCTCACAGCGGCCTTGCCCCAGCTGAAGTCCTTCGGCGGCGGCACGGTCGACTTCACCTGGTCCGCCGTCGCCGACACCGACTGCGCCTGCGCCCCGGTGGCCTGCATCTGGTTCCCGAAGTCCTTGCTCCAGTCCACGATGCCCTTCGGCGCCGCCAGTGCCGCATCACCCGCAGCACCCGTCCAGTTCCCGTTCAGGGCGCTGTTGATCGCCGTGTTGAACGTGTCGGTGCTGGTCTGCAGATCCTTGCCCAGCTGGATCCAGTCGTTCCCGTGGGTGCCGATGGCCGCCGGATCAAGACCGTCCGAGACCTTCTTGATCTGGTCGTGGCCCATCGAGTTCCAGTTGGTCTGCTTGGTGATCCCGGCCGGGTCGTAGCCACCACCGGCCTGCTGCTCCAACTGCGAGGCGCGCCGGTTGTACTCGTTGCGCTGCTGGCTCCCCCGCTGGTTGGCCTGGTCACGCTTCTGCTGGTCGGACTCGCTCTGCGACGGCCCGTCGATGCCCAGCACCGACGCGCCCGCGTCCTCGACCTTGTTCCAGGCGTCCCCGATCCAACTCATGTCCCCGCTCCCCCTACTACTACTTCGGCAGCTTCGGCTCGACAACCTGAGCGATCTTCAGCACGTCCCCGCACGGATCCCCGGACTTGTCATTGATCACACCGACACGGACGGTCCCGGACCCCACCGCCATGACCTGCGAGCACTCGGTGTTGGACGTGGAGATCTGCGTCTGGGCGCCCTTGCGACCGTTCACGCTGTTCTTGGTGAACTTGACAAAGGTGTCGGCACGCTCCGCGAAGGAGTCGACGGAGTCCTTGGACTTCCCGACATTGATACCCCGCGTCAGACTGTCCGGATACCCAAGATAAGCACATCCGGTTTCATCAGACGTGTTGTTCGGTGCGCCCTGCGTCTCCACGTTGTACTGCTTCAACTGGTCCGTCGTCAGCAACGTGCACGGGTCAACCTTGTCCAACGCGGCACTGGATCCAGCGCCTTGAGAGGAACTGGCGCCGGTCGGCTCGGCCTGTCCCTGTGTCGGCTGCCCGTTGCACGCGGACAGTGACACCACAGCAAGAAGCACGATTCCGAGACCGGAAACGCCACGAACGAGCATTGTCACATCTTTCCCTTGAACGCCTGCGCGTTGGACTGATCAGTCTCGTGATACATCTTGCCCGCGGCCTCGTACGTCTGGGCCATGTTTTCCATTATCTCGGCGGCCTTGCCGAACAGGTCGTATGCCGAGTTCTGCCCGCCCTGCGCCTTTTCACTGAAGGTGGTCCGCAGCGCGGACCCCTCGACGCAATCACCCGTCTTCATGCTCCGCGCGTATTGAGAGAGCACCTGGGCTCGGTTCTGGAGCAGCCCGAACTTGTTCTTCTGGTCGCGGCAGGCCTTGGCGGCGTTGGTCGCGGCGTCGGGCGTGATCGAGACCTGGCCGGAGTCGACGGCGCCCTTCAGGTTCACGTAGTTCTGCTCCATCGCGGCGATACCGACGGCCGCACCCGCGAAGCCCTCGGCCCCTCCGCCACCCTCCGGCGCCAGCATGGCCCACCCTCCCGCTCGTCAGACTTCAACCCAGCACGGTACCTGAGACGGTAGGACCGAGCGACCGGTTCCGATCAGTCGGTCGGGCCCGTTGTCGATCACCCGAACGGCCCTGGTTCGCCCGGGCGTCCGGGCCCGGGACGCAGCCGTCGAAGGGGGAATTCCAGTACCCAATTCGAGGCGGAATGGGGGAGTCAGACCTTGGAGGAGGGGGCGAGGGTGGATTTCCGGATGCCGTAGGCGAAGTAGATGGCAACGCCGATGGCCATCCAGATGACGAAGCGGAGCCAGGTGAAGACGGCGAGGTTGAGCATGAGCCAGATGCAGGCGAGGACGGCCAGGACAGGGACCACGGGAACGAGGGGGGTGCGGAAGCCGCGGGGGAGGTCGGGGCGGGTGCGGCGCAGGACGATGACGCCGAGGGAGACGAGGACGAAGGCGAAGAGGGTGCCCACGTTGACCATCTCCTCCAGGTCGCCGGAGGGGAAGAAGCCGCCGGTGATGACCACGGCGATGACGACGAGGACGGTGGAGCGGACGGGAGTGCCGTTGCGGCCGGTCCTGGCGAGGCCCCGGGGGATGAGACCGTCGCGGGACATGGCGAACAGGACGCGGGTCTGGCCGAGGAGCAGGACCATGACGACGGTGGTGAGACCGGCCAGGGCGCCGATGGCGATGATGGCGGCGGCCCAGTGCACACCGTTGTCGGCGAAGGCGGTGGCGAGGGTCTTCTTGACGCCGTCGGCGCCGGTGGCGAGCTTGGCGTACGGCTCCATGCCGGTGACGACGAGGGACACGGCGACGTAGAGGACCGTGACGATGGCGAGGGAGCCGAGGATGCCTCGGGGGACGTCCCGCTGGGGGTTGCGGGTCTCCTCCGCGGTGGTGGCGACGATGTCGAAGCCGATGAAGGCGAAGAACAGCACGGAGGCGGCGGCCAACAGGCCGAAGACGCCGAAGGAGCTGGATCCGCCGCCGGCGATCAGGGAGAAGAGGGACTGGTTCAGGGAGCCGGAGGAGGACTGCTGCGAGGGCGGCACGAAGGGCGTGTAGTTGGCGGTGTTGATGTAGCCGATGCCGACGATGATCACCAGCAGCACGACGGCGACCTTGACGGCGGTGATGACCTGGCTGAACCGGGACGACAGCTTGGTGCCGACGGCCAGCAGGGTGCCCAGCACGAGCACGATCAACACGGTGCCCCAGTCGAAGTCGACGGGACCCAACGACACGACGGTCGGCACGGTGAGGCCGAGCAGCCCGAGAACCTGGGCCAGGTAGGCGGACCAGCCCTTGGCGACGACGGCGGCGGCGAGGGCGAACTCGAGGACGAGGTCCCAGCCGATGATCCACGCGACGAACTCGCCGAAGGTGGCGTAGGAGAAGGTGTAGGCGGACCCGGCCACGGGCACGGTCGAGGCGAACTCGGCGTAGCAGAGGGCGGCCAGGCCGCACGCGATGGCGGCGATGATGAACGACAGCACCACGGACGGCCCGGCGACGTTGCCGGCGGTGCTGGCGGTCACGGTGAAGATGCCGGCGCCGATCACCACGGCCACGCCGAACACGGTCAGGTCCCAAGCGGTGAGATCCTTGCGGAGCTTGGTGTCCGGCTCGTCGGTGTCGGCGATCGACTGCTCGATCGACTTGGTCCGCCACAGGCCGTTGCCCGCCATACGCCCTCCCAGTGCGTCGACGCCGTCGTCGATGAACCAGACAAACCCTACCGAGGTGTGCGGTCCAGGTCGGGTTCCAGATAGATGAGTCGGGCCGCGGGGACGGCGGATCGCACCCGGATCTCGGCCTCGTCGATGGAACGGGCGACCTCGACCAGCGACTCGGTGCCGGAGAAGGCGATCTTGGCGGCGACCAGGATCTCCTCCGGCCCCAGGTACTGGGTGCGGATGTGGATCACCCGCTCCACGTTGCCGGCCTCCAGCTGCCGCACGATGGTCCTCAGCGTCTCCGGCGAGGCGCCCTCGCCGATGAGCAGGCTCTTCATCTCGATGATCAGCACGATGGCGATGAGCCCGAGCAGCGCGCCGATGGCGATGGTGGCGATGCCGTCCCACACGGGATCGCCGGTCACGAGCGACAGCACGACGCCGAGCAGGGCGAAGACCAGGCCGAACAGGGCGCCGGTGTCCTCCAGCAGCACGATGGGCAGTTCGGGCACCTTGGCCTGCCGGATGAACTGCCACCAGCTGGCACTGCCGCGCAGCTCCCGCGACTCGGCCATGGCGGTGCGGAAGCTGTAGCCCTCCAGCAGCACGGCCAGCGCGAGGATGACGATCGCGACGATCGGGTTGTCCAGCGGTTCGGGGGCCTCCACCTTGTGGATGCCCTCGTACATCGCGAACAGGGCGCCGAGGGTGAACAGCAGCAGCGCCACGACGAACGAGTAGAAGTACCGGTCACGGCCGTAGCCGAACGGGTGCTCGGCGTCGGCCTTGCGCTGCGAGGTGCGCTTGCCGAGCAGCAGCAGCCCCTGGTTGGCGGTGTCGGCGACCGAGTGCACGCCCTCGGCGAGCATCGACGACGACCCCGTCACGGCGAATCCGACGAACTTCGCGACCGCGATGCCGGCGTTGGCGCTCAGCGCGGCGACAATGGCCTTGGTACCGCCCCCTGCTGACATGGGACAAAACCCTAGTTGTTGGGCGAATCGACCCCGGCAGTGGCCCGGAACACCGAGGCCGGCCGGTCCAGCGGCGCGACCTCGACGGCCGGGTCGGCGGCGGCCAGCCAGGCGGACTCGCCCCGCCGCAGCGGCAGCTCGACGCCGTCGGCTCGGCGAAGCGTGACGGCCCCCTCGACGCAGATCAGCACCTGGGGACCGTCGTGGTCGATCCGCACCGGGGCATCGCCAGAGGCCCACTGGAGCCGGGACAGCTCGAACTCGGCCGCGGGCGTCGGGTAGACGAAAAGGTGCGGGGCGACCTCGTCCCCTGTCTGCACCGGCATCTGCCCGTACGAGAAGTCCAGCACCCGCAGCAGCTCGGGCACGTCGACGTGCTTGGGGGTGAGCCCACAGCGCAGCACGTTGTCGGAGTTGGCCAGGATCTCGATGCCGGTGCCCCGCAGGTAGGCGTGCGGGTTTCCGGCCGGCAGGTAGATCGCCTCGCCCGGCTGGAGCACGATCCGGTTGAGCAGCACGGCGGCCAGCACACCGGCGTCGCCCGGGTAGGCCTCGCCGAGCTCCAGCACGGTCCGGCACTCCAGGTCGAACTCGCCGTGCTCCTTGACCTGCCGGACGCACGAGTCGAACAGCTGCGGCAGCAGCTGGTCCAGGGCCTGCTGGGGCAGCGTGATCCACGTGGTGAACAGCGCGCGCAGGCCGTCGGCGTCGGGCTGCCCGGCCAGCAGCTCGGTGTAGTGGGTCAGCCCCGGCGTATCGAGGCTGCGCAGGAGCCGCACGGTGCGGTCGGGGTCGGCGAAGCCGGCCAGCGCGTGGAACTCGGTCAGCGCGCAGATGAGCTCGGGCTTGGCCGTGGGGTCCGGGTAGTTGCGGTTCTTGGCGTCGCGGGGGATGCCGGCGGCCTCCTCGCGGGCATAGCCCTCGGCGGCCTGCTCGGCGGAGGGATGGGCCTGCAGGCTCAGCGGCTCGTCGGCGGCCAGCACCTTGAGCAGGAACGGCAGCCGGCCACCCCAGCGCGCGGCTAGCGCGGGCCCGAGCTGGCCGTCCGGGTCGACGGCGAGCACGTCGAGCAGGGAACGCTCGTCACCGTCCGGCTCGACCAGCCGCGACGGCCCGCCGGGGTGTGCTCCCATCCACAGCTCGGCCTCGGGGTGCGGCGCCGGGACGGGCTTTCCGAGCAGCTCGGCGATCGCGGTGCGCGAGCCCCAGGCGTAGGGACGCACCGCGTTGTGCAGCAACTCCACTCGTCGTCACTCCCTCATACGGCGGCCGAGGCGAAATAGCCGGGGCCACCGATGGTGCCGGCCGCGAGCCCCAGGTAGAGGGCGGCCAGCTCGAAACGCAGGGCAAGCACGGCGGCGCAGGTGGCGTCGCCACCAGTGACCTCGTCGAGCCGGATCACGTCGGCGCCGGCGAGGGTCGCCTCGGCCGCGCGGCGGGTCGCCTCGGCGGCGTCACCACGGCCGACGGCCAGCAGCAGCACCCGAGGTTGGGTGGGCTGCTCGTCGTCCGGGTCGGCGAACAGGTCGTTCCCGGAGCTGGACTGCACGGCGGCGCGATGCAGGGCCGCACGGCCGATGGCCTGCTGGTAGCCGGCCACGTCGCTGACCACGCCGGCGTGGCTGGCCAGCACGAACGCGGCGTGCCAGGCGACGGCGGTGGCCGCCGGGTCCAGGCCCCACAGCAGCGGGGTGCGGTCGGCGACGCGTAGCGCCAGGCTCTTGGCCGGGTTGACGAAGGACTCGTGCATGGGGTGGTCACGCTCGGCCTCGCGGTCGAGCTCGTCGGCCAGCTCCGGGATGTCGGTCCGCAGCAGTCCCAGCGCCCCGACGACCACCAGGCCGGCGGTCAGGGCCCGGGCGAAGCCGAACCCGGTCGGCACGGGCACCCGCGGCGGCAGCAGCACGCCGCGACCGGCGGCCGCCGCGGCCACGGGACCGTCCGGCGGGGCCGTCACGATCACGCGCGCGCCGCGCCGGGTCGCCCGGTCGAGGGACTCGGCCAGCACCACGTCGCCGGGATCGTCGGTGTGGGCGATGACCAGGTCGAGGGCGCCGATCCAGCTCGGCACGGCCTCGGCCAGCACCACGGGCACCGGGCAGGCCGTGGTCAGCAGCGCCGCCAGCAGCTGGGACGCGGCCACGCCGATGCCCGGTCGGGTCACCAGCACCAGGGCTCGCGGCCGGTCCTCGGCCAGCCGCCCGACGCCCGCTTCCTCGGCGGCCTCGGCGATCGCGCGCACCTGCGCGCCGGCCATCGCCGAGGCGCGCAGCAGGCCGCCGGTGTCGGTGTCGGCCAGCCGCGACGGGTCGTCGAGCAGGGTGTCGTCGAGCACGTCAGCTCACCCGGCCAGGCCGCCCGGCGGCGGCACCGCCTCGTCCAGCAGCAGCACCGGGATGCCGTCCTGGACGGGGTAGCCGCGTCCGCACTCGGTGCAGGTCAGCATGTCCGCGTCGGCGTCGTCCGGGGTGCCGGTGCGCAGCGGCGCGTGGTCGGGCGACGGGCAGCGCAGGATCTCCAGCAGCTGCGGGTCGAGCTGGACGGCCATCGGGTTCCTCCCTAGCGAAGAAGTCTCAGCGCCGGACGATGGCCAGCACCTCGTCGCGCAGCGCGGCGACCGCGCCCGCGTCGGGTGCCTCCACGTTCAACCGCAGCAGCGGCTCCGTGTTGGAGGCGCGCAGGTTGAACCAGCGGCCGTCGCCGAGGTCGACGGTCATGCCGTCCAGCTCGTCGAAGGTCACGCCGTCGCGGCCGGCATAGGCGGCGCGCACCGCCTCGGTGGACGCGGCCTGATCGGCCACGGTCGAGTTGATCTCGCCGGACGCCGCGTACCGGCTGAACTGCGCGGTCAGCTCGGCCAGCGGCCGGTCCTGCTCGCCCAGCGCGGCCAGCACGTGCATCGCGGCCAGCATGCCGGTGTCGGCCCGCCAGAAGTCGCGGAAGTAGTAGTGGGCGGAGTGCTCGCCGCCGAAGATGGCGTCGGTCTCGGCCATGCGCTGCTTGATGAACGAGTGCCCGACGCGGGTGCGCACCGGCTTGCCGCCGTGCTCCTCGACGATCTCCGGCACGCAGCGCGAGGTGATCAGGTTGTGGATGATCGTGGCGCCCGGGTCCTTGGCCAGCTCGCGGGTGGCGACCAGCGCCGTCACCGCGCTCGGCGAGACCGGGTCGCCGGCGGCGTCCACCACGAAGCAGCGGTCGGCGTCGCCGTCGAAGGCCAGCCCGGCGTCCGCGCCCACCTCGACGACCTTGCGCTGCAGATCGACCAGGTTGGCCGGGTCCAGCGGGTTGGCCTCGTGGTTGGGGAAGTTGCCGTCCAGCTCGAAGTACATCGGGACGACCTCGATCGGCAGCCCGGCGAACACCTCGGGCACCGTGTAGCCGCCCATGCCGTTGCCGGCGTCCACGGCGATCTTCAGCGGCCGGATGCCGCTCAGGTCGACCAGTCCGCGCAGGTAGTCGGCGTAGTCGGCGAGCATGTTGCGCTCGCTCACGCTGCCGTGGCGGCCGTCCACCGGCGGCACGCCCTGCTGGGCCCACTCGCGGATCTCGGCCAGGCCGCTGTCCTGCCCGACCGGCGCCGCGCCGGCCCGGCACAGCTTGATGCCGTTGTACTTGGCCGGGTTGTGGCTGGCGGTGAACATCGCGCCGGGCAGCTGGAGCTTGCCGGAGGCGAAGTAGAGCATGTCGGTGCTGGCCAGGCCGATGGACACCACGTCGACGCCCTGGCTGGTGACACCGGCGGCGAAGGCCGCGGACAGCTCGGGCGAGGAGTCGCGCATGTCGTGCCCGATCACCACGGACGGGCCGCCGACGAGCTTGGCGAACGCCGCGCCCAGCGCACGGGTGACGGCGGCGTCCAGCTGCTCGCCGACCACCCCACGGATGTCGTAGGCCTTGACGATCGCAGACAGGTCGGGCACGCCTTCTCCCGGGTAGCTCGGATGGGTCGATGCCAGCCTACCGGCGCGTTCAGTCCTCGATCGGGTCGGGCAACACCCGCAGGTGGCCCCGTCGATGGGCCCCCATCGGGTCGATCCGGGTCGGGTCGACCTGGTCCACCGGTCGGTCGGCCCGGCCGGCCTCCCGCACCGCCTCCGCCAGGGCCGTCAGGTCGTCGACCGACGGCTCGGGAGCGGCGAACTCACCCTCATGCCTGACGACCTCCCAGCCGCGGGGCACCGTGAGCCGCATGGCGTGCTCCTCGCACAGGTCGTAACTGTGCGGTTCGGAGTAGGTGGCCAGGGGTCCGACGACCGCGGTGGAGTCCGCATAGGCGTAGGTGAGCGTGGCGACTGCCGGGTTCGTACACCCGGTTCGCGAGCACCGCCTCACGCTCCGCACGATCGCTGACGATAGCGCTTCCCACACTTGGCGGCGTGCAGGCACGCGGGTGACACGCCTCCGCGTACGCTGACTGGCCGTGGTGATGGCCAAAGGATCCAGGCGTCAGGGACGCCGCAGTCGCGACCGGCACGGCCGTGGCCTGCGCGGACCGCTCTATCCGGCGACGCTCCCGGCGGCGCGCAGCCGGGCCGAGCGGTTCGACGCGCTCGTGATCGAGGCGCTCGAGCCGATCGAGGCGCGCTGGCGGACCGAGTTGACCCAGTTGGATGTCGCGGTCGACGACGTGCCGGAGGTGCATGTCGGCCCGGACGACGAGCTGAGCTGGGAGGACGGGGTCGTCGACGACGGCAACGTGCCGCTGGCCCGGCTGGTGCCGGCCGGGGTGGACCGACGCGGAGTGCCCACCCGGGCCCGCATCGTGCTGTACCGCCGACCGCTGGAGGCGCGGGCCAAGGACGGGGCGGATCTCGCCGATCTTGTGCACGATGTGCTGGTCGAGCAGATCGCCAGCTACCTGGGCCTCGACCCGGACGTCATCGACGGGGATTAAGAACTTCCTGAATTCGCGGCCCGGTGTGCCTGAAACCGTGTTTCGGTGTGCCGCTAAGCGGGACTCGCGGGGGTTGATTTGCGGCTGGGGAGGGCGGTGAGGGCTGTGAACAGGAGGAAGGCGGCCTGGACGAGGAGTAGGAAGCTGCGCAGGGTGCCGGACTGGTCGACGGTGACGTCGGAGGCGGTGGTGGGCACGGGCACGGCGATCAGGTGCCCCCAGGCCCGCACGGCGGCCACCTGACGGCCGTCGACGGTGGCCCGCCAGCCGGGCTCGTCCTCGGCGGCCAGCACCAGCAGCCGCCCGCTGGGCCCGTCGGAGACGCGGACGGCGACGTCGGGCGGCGAGGCGTCGACCGGCGCGAGGCCGGGCGCTCCGAGCTCGGTCGGCGGCGTGCCGCCGGTGACGGCCTTCTGGGCCTGCTGCGGAGCCAGCAGCACCACGTGGCTGTTGGCCAGCTGCACGCGCACGACCGGCCGGCCGTCGGACATCGGCGGCGACGCGGAGGCCAGGTCGCCGACGGCGTCGTGCAGCCGCCCGGCGGCCTCGGCGTCGGGAAGCACGACGTAGCTGACGCCGTCGACCGCGAGCTGGGCGACGGCGGCCTTGGCGGCGTCGTGATCGGAACCGATCAGCTCGTTGCCGATCCTGGCCAGCCGCTCGGCCGCCCCGGGCACCGGCACGAGGTCGTCGTCGCCGAAGCCGGCGAGGCCGCCGGCGGTCAGCCGGGTGGGTCGTCCGCCATTGGCCAGTTCCAGCACCGTCTCGCCGGTCGTGGCCAGCTCGTGGGAGATCGCCGGCACGAACCGCGGATCGCCCCCGGCCCGCAGCGGACCCTGGCGGCCGGCGATCAGCGCGCTGGCGGCCAGCAGCCCGACCACCATCACGGCGGCGCTGATCGACGCGAACCGCAGGTGCGGGATCACCCACACCACCGGGGCCGGCACGCAGGCGCCGAGCACGATCAGCAGCAGGCCGGCGCCGAGCACGAGCATCGGCGCGCCGGTCCAGATCTGGTGGCTCCACAGGAACCCGACCACAACCATGCCGCCGAGGGCGACCGTCATCCCGGGCAGCACGTTTCGGTTCGCGCGCAGCACCGCCGCGCTCACGGCGGCCACCACGACGAACACCCCGACCACCGGCAGGGCCCCTGGGCCACCCGGGTCAAGGGTGACGATCCGGGTCAGCGCCTCCGGGGCGTCCGGCAGCCGCGCGCCGATGCCGTGCAGCAGAACATCGGGGTGCTGCAACACAACCGCCGGCCACGGCAGCAGCAAAGCCAAGGGCAGCAACACGATTCCGAACAGCGCGAGCACCCGGCGGTGGCCCGGCACCGCCACGAAGCCGATCAGGATTCCCACCAGGACCAGCAGATGGGTCAGCGGCGAGAAGGCGCCGACCACCGCGAGACCGATGGAGGTGCTGGCCACGGTGGCCACCCACGTGCCGGGGGCGTTGCCCCGCAACAAAGTTGCCGCGCCGGCCAGCACGAGTGGCAGCAGCAGGTGCACCATCACGACGTCCAGCCGGCCCTGCGACACCGCGGTCGCGGCGGCCGGCAGCAGGGCGTACGTGGCGGCGACGAGCGCGCGAATCGGCCTGGCGACACGCATCCGCCGCGTCGCCAGGTACGCCGAGACGCCGGCCAGCGGGAGGTCGCCGAACAGCAGCACGGCCACCGCGGCCTTCGGACCGCCGAGCACCGCGCCGAGACTTCCCAGCACTGCCAACGCGGCCGGGGCCGGGGCGGCGGTACCGCCGGCGACCGGATGCCATGTCGCGAGGTACGCCGACCAGGTCGCCGCGAGGTCGCGCACCGGCAGCAGCCGGCCGCCGACCAGATCCGTGCCGAGCCGTCCCGCGTTGACGACCACGCCGAGCAGCGAGAGCGCGACGAGCATCCACAGCGCCGGCGACAGCAGCAGCTGCCGGATGACCTCGCCGCGATCGACCTCGACGATCATGAGGTGGGCCAGCGGGTTCGGCTCCTCCTCGTCGCGACGGCGCGGCGACGGCCGTGGGCGCGGGCTCGGTCGCAGCCCCGCCGGCGCCTGGGCCGCGACCGGCACGACCACCGCCGCCGGGCGCCGCAGACCGGCCGGGCCACGCTGCGCGCCACGCAGGGCGCCGGCCGGCAGGCCCTGTGGTCCGACGGGAAGCTTGGCGTTGCGGGCGTCCTCGGGATCCAGCCACGCCGACGGCGGCGCTTCCGCCGACGGCAGTCGGCCGAGCACCGCGTCGGCCTGGACGCGGCGGCGGACCAGCAGGGCCAGGCCGCTACGGAACGTGTTGCGCAACCGCGTGAGCCGGCTGGTGAACAATCCGCGCACACTTTTTTGCCCGGCGACAGAAATCCGCCGACGATCTGCCCGAGCGGACAGCAGGCGGCCCCGGCCGCTCACCAGGTAGCGGATCACGCCGATCTCCGCCCGCGCGTCCGAGCCCCGCCGCAGCAGCAGAAATCCCCAGGCCCTCAGCAGACACAGCAGTATCAGCCGGGGAAGTCCGATCAGGAACGAGAAAAGCGCGCAGTTGACCAGGAAGGTGCGCACGCCGTGGGCCCGTTCCACGCCGCGCAGGAACGGCCCGGGCGGCGCGGCCAGCGCGTCGAGACGGCGCTCGCCGATGCTGGCGGCGCGCACGTGTCGCAGCCGAGCCGTCGGCACGGACAACACCAGGCTACCCGCTTTGTTTGCCCGCCAACCGAAATCGAGATCGTCGGCCAGCATGGGCAGCGCCGGGTCGTAGCCGCCGAGCCGCTCCCACAGGTCGCGGGCGATCAGCGAGCCGGCCGAGCTCACCGCCAGGGATTCGGTGCTCTGCTCGAAAAACCGGGGCTGGGCGCTCTCCAGCGTGGAGATGCCGGTCTGCCGATGACCGGATGAGTCCGTGGAGACCCCGGCCGACACCACGATGTTCGGGTCGTTCCAGTCGAGACACAGCGGCCCGAGCACGCCCGCGGCCGGCGACATCTCGGCCGCGGCCAGCAGATCGGCCAGGCAGTCGGGCTCCGGCGCGCTGTCGTCGTGCAGCAGCCACAGCCAGCGGCCGGGGTCGCCCCAGCGCTGCACGGCGTGGTCCACGGCGGCCCGGATCGCGTCGCCGTAACCGGTTCCACGCGGCAGTGTGAGCACACCGTCCAGCACCGGCTTGGCGCCGGATGCCGCCTCCGCCAACAACTTCGGCGTCCGGTCACGGGATCCGGTGTCCACCGCGATCACGTGCCGAGGGCGCGGCATCGAGCGCCGCAGCGCGGACAAGGCCAGCCGCAGCCACGGCTCGCCGTCATGGCACACGAGCACCGCGAGCACCGGCGCCGTGCGCAGGACCGGCTGGGCCTTACCGGGCAACTGGCCACTCCCATCGTCGGCGCGTCGAGCACACCGTACGACTGATCATCGGGCCAGCTGCCCGGCGGGTTGAGCCTGCTACGCGGGCCTCTTCTTCAACTTCCGGCGCTCCCGTTCGGACAGCCCGCCCCAGATGCCGAAGCGCTCGTCATGGGCCAGTGCGTACTCGAGACACTCCGAGCGCACCTCGCAGCCCTGACAGATCCGCTTGGCCTCGCGGGTGGAGCCGCCCTTCTCGGGGAAGAACGCCTCGGGATCGGTCTGCGCGCACAGGGCGCGCTCCTGCCACTCCTGCTCTTCGTCCTCGTCGAACACCCCGTCCAGCACCGTGAAATCCCTCTCACCGGATTCCAGCAGGCTGAACTCGCGCGCGGACGCGCCGATGCCGACGATCTCGGCCGCTTCCACGACGCGGCCTCCTTCTATTTCCATGTCCGTCCGCCTCCTCGCCTTCCGCACTCCCCGGTTGGCGGACACCACCCACCGCCCCCTCGACGGTGAATGACACCAATGTGATTACACCCGTGTCGTTGCAAGGGGTCAAGCGAAGTACTTACGTCGGGGGACACCGTCACGCAGGGCGAACAGGCGTTGCCACCTGGTCATACCGGACGCGGTCACCCACCGCCACCGGGCACACTGGTGACTGTGAACCGATCATCGGTGCGACCGAGCCCCCTGTTCCTCGGCCTGCTGGGCATGACAGTCATCGGTGCGGTGCTGTGCGCGCTGCCGACGGCCACCCAGGTGTACAGCAACAGCTGGCTGCTCACCGTGGGCGTCGTGCTCTTCGTCATCGGCGGCTGGGTTGTTTCCCTGTGCCTGCACGAGTTCGGCCACGCGATCGTGGCCTTCCGCGGCGGCGACCACGAGGTCGCGGCACGCGGCTACCTCACCCTCGACCCCCGCCGCTACACCGATCCAGTGATGAGCATCCTGCTGCCCCTGATCTATCTGATCATCGGAGGTATCCCGCTGCCGGGCGGGGCCGTGCTCATCAATCACTGGGCGCTGCGGTCGAAACCTGTGGAATCTCTGGTCTCCTTCGCCGGCCCCCTGTTCAACCTGCTGATCGGCCTCGTGCTCAACGTGGTCGTGCTGGCCGCGCCGCTGCCGGCCGGCCTGCAGATCGCCTTCTCCTACCTGGCCTTCCTGCAGGTGTTCACCTTCTTCTTCAACATCCTGCCGGTCCCGGGATTCGACGGCTTCGGCGTGATCGCGCCATGGCTGTCGCGCGAGGCGCAGGCCGTCGCGGTGCGGGTGCGACCGTGGGCGCCGCTGGTGTTGTTCGCCTTGATCATCGCGGTGCGTCCGGTGAGCGCCGTGTTCTTCACCATCGGCCGCGCGCTGTTCGGCCTGGTCGGTGGTGACATGGATCTCGCGAGCCTCGGCGACTACTTCTTCCGCTTCTGGTCTCGCTGAAGGTTCACCCGCAAGCGTGAAAGGATTGCGCCCTGTGAAGGTCGTGGTGTTGGTCGGTGGTGTCGGTGGGGCGCGGTTCCTGCTCGGCGTGAAGAGGGCGCTGCCCGAAGGGGCAGAGATCACCGCATTGGTGAACACAGGCGACGATGTGTGGCTGCACGGCCTGCGCATCTGCCCGGACCTGGACACCTGCATGTACACGCTCGGCGGTGGCATCGACACCGAGCGCGGATGGGGCCTGTCCGGGGAGACCTGGCGGGTCAAGGAGGAGCTGGCCGCCTACGGGGCCGAGGCGCCGTGGTTCGGGCTGGGCGACCGGGACATCGCCACGCACCTGGTGCGGACCCGCATGCTGCGCGCCGGATATCCGCTGTCCGCGGTCACGGAGGCGCTGAGCGCGCGCTGGGAGCCCGGCGTGCGGCTGCTGCCGATGACCGACGACCAGGTGGAGACGCACGTCGTGGTGGACGTGCCGGGCTCGGAGGACGAGCGGCGCGCGATCCACTTCCAGGAGTGGTGGATCCGGTACCACGCCGAGCTGCCGGCGCACTCGATCGTGCCGATCGGCGCGGACGAGGCCAAGCCGGCGCCGGGCGTGCTGGAGGCCATCGCCGGCGCGGACGCGGTGCTGTTCGCGCCGTCCAATCCCGTGGTCAGCGTCGGCACCGTGCTGTCGATCCCGGGCGTCCGCGAGGCCATTCGCGCCACGTCGGCCGGCGTGGTCGGCGTCTCGCCGATCATCGGCAACGCCCCGGTGCGGGGCATGGCCGACGCCTGCCTGACCGCGATCGGCGTGGAGACCAGCGCCGAGGCCGTCGGCCGGCACTACGGCTCGCGCAAGGCGGACGGCGTGCTGGACGGCTGGCTGATCGCGCCGGAGGACAAGGCGTCCGTGGACGGCGTCTCCGTGCGCAACGTGCCGCTGCTGATGTCCGATGTGGACGCCACCGCCGACATGGTCCGCGCCGCGTTGGACCTGGCGGGCGTGTCCCTGGGGTGACGTGACCGTGCGCGGCGGCCCCGGTGTCGATCTTCTGGCGAGCCGCCGCGCACGGACGTCTACTGCTTGACCAGCGTGGCCACCTGGATGTGCGGCCAGTTGATGCCCAGGAAGTCGAGCGTCACCTGCTGGGTGTACTGGAGCTGCATGAACGTGCTGCCGTCGTCGGACTGCACCTTCTCGATCCAGAAGATCGCGCTCATGGCCACCGCGTTGGCGTTCTTCACGACGAACGGGATGTTCTGGATGCCGCCGGTGACCCCGCCGACATTGGTGGTGGTGCTGATGATCAGCACCGTGGTCTCGACGATCTTCTGCTTGCTGATCGCCTCGGTCAGCACCACGTTCGGATTGGCGATCGCCCCGGCGTCGATGCCGGGCGGCAGCGGCGTCGTGGTGAACGGGTCCAGATAGGCGCCGGTCAGCTTCTGGCCGGCGTTGGGGCCGGTGGAGAACGTCGGCGTGGAATCGACCGGGTCGATCAGCGGCGGCCCCTCCACGGTCAGCGACGAGCCCTGCGCCAGCAGCGCGTCGCCGTGCGGAATGGTGGCCATGCGGACCACGCTGGCCGGCGCGGCCGGATCGGTGGTCGCCGGAATGTTCAGCCACATCCCCGGTTCCAGGTGCAGCGCCCCGTTGGTCGCCGCGTCGCTGACCTGCTGGAGATAGTGCACGCCCAGGAAGAAGATGTCGTCCTGGCCGCTGCCCCGGTTCGGGATCGGCGAGCCGATCGGCGTGAACGACAACGTCTCCCTGGTCGCGTTGAGCTCCAGGAAGAACGGCTTGTTGTCGTGCTGGTCGGGCCTCGAGATCAGGTTGAAGCCATTGCCGACCCAGGTGCCCGGCAACTCCAGCAGCGGACCCAGGTCGGGCCCGGTCTGGGCGACGGGCGCACTCGCCCGGAAAACAGTAGCCATTGTTCACAACCCCCGTGTGTTGGCGCGTACCCGCGCCATGACGACAAAGCAGGCGGCGAGCAGAATGATGTCCTTCAGCACGTACTGACCGGCCAGCGTCGGCGCGTGGTCCGGCCCGCTGAACAACTCCGCCGGAAACAGCAGCAGCGGCGACAGAATCGCGATCGCCCACGCCGTGAGCGGATACACGAGCAGCCGCAGCCCCCGGCCGGTGATCAGCGACAGGCCGAGCAGACACTCGACCGTGGCCAGCGCCGGCAGCGCCACCTGGTCCGGGACCAGGCCGAACGTCAGGATCCGGTTGGCGTGCAGGACCAGGTCCTGGGCCGGGCTGATCCCCGAGAAATACTTCAGAAAACCGAATCCGAAGATCACCAGGCCCAGCGTGATACGGAGCAGCGGAAAGCTGTACCGGTCCAGCCAGCCGTCCACCCTCACCCGCCGCGGCGACGGCCCCGGTTTTGTCGCACTACGAAGTTCCCCCATCGGAATTCCCCCTTGTCCCCCGACACCAGACAAGACGTGCGAGGGAACCTCACAGATGCACTTCGTCGCCCTCTTCACACTTTCGTGCACTTCGTGGCGAGCGTGCCGACCGGCGAGTACACTGCTTTCTTTTCGCCAACCACCGCGGATGTGGGCAGCGCCTCGGGTGGGGGCGCGCGAGGGCGTGGCAGGATACGGCCGTGAGCATCGCTGGCGTATTACACGATCACCGAGCCGGGAGCCGACGTTGACCGATCACGCCGAGGGTTCCGTCGAGCTGCTGCCGGTGCCCGGGCTGCCCGAGTTCCGTCCCGGCGACGACCTGACCGCGGCCGTCGCCTCGGCCGCGCCGTGGCTGCGCGACGGGGACGTCCTGGTGGTCACCAGCAAGATCGTGTCCAAAGTGGAGGGTCAGCTGGTGCCCGCGCCGGACGACCTCGCCGAGCGCGAGGCCCGGCGGCGGGAGCTGGTGGTCTCCGAGTCGGTGCGGGTGCTCGCCCGCGTGAAGAACACGCTGATCACGCAGAACCGGCTGGGCATCGTGCAGGCCGCGTCGGGCGTGGACAACTCCAACGTGTCGCAGGCCGAGATCGCGCTGCTGCCGCTCGACCCGGACGCCTCGGCCCGCAAGCTGCGGTCGGAGCTGCGCGACCGGCTCGGGGTCGACGTGGCCGTGGTCATCACCGACACCATGGGCCGGGCCTGGCGGGTCGGGCAGACCGACGCCGCGATCGGCGCCGCCGGGCTGCCGGTGATCCGCAGCTACGCCGGCGAGGTCGACAACCAGGGCAACGAGCTCGTGGTCACCGAGGTCGCCATCGCCGACGAGATCGCCGCCGCCGGAGACCTGGTCAAGGGCAAGCTCGGCGCGGTGCCGGTCGCCGTGGTGCGCGGACTGTCCTTGACGGACAACGGATCCAGCGCGCGTGACCTCAACCGTCCGGTCGAGGAAGACCTGTTCCGCCTGGGCACCAACGAGTCCATCGCGCAGGGGCGGCGGGAAGCCGTGCTGCTGCGGCGTTCCGTGCGCACCTTCTCCGGCGAGCCGGTGGACTCCGACGTGCTGCGGCGGGCCATCGGCGTCGGTCTGACCGCGCCGGCCCCGCATCACACCCATCCCGTGCGGTTCGTGTGGGTCCGGGACCGGGCTCGGCGGACCAAGCTGCTGGAGGCCATGCGCGACCAGTGGCGGGCCGATCTCCGGGCCGACGGCTGGGACGAGGCCCGCATCGAGCGTCGCGTCGCCCGTGGCGACCTGCTGTGGGGCGCCACCGAGCTGGTGCTGCCGTTCATGGTCATGGACGGCGCGCACGACTACCCCGACCCGGCGCGGCAGGTCGCCGAGCGCACCATGTTCACCGTGGCCGGTGGGGCCGCCGTGCAGGGCCTGCTGGTCGCCCTGGCCGCCGAGGACCTGGCTTCGTGCTGGGTGTCGTCGACCATCTTCTGCCCCGACATCGTGCGGGCCGTGCTGGACGTGCCGGCCGACTGGTCCCCGCTCGGCGCCGTCGCCGTCGGGCATCCGGCCGACGGTGTCGCCGGGCCTCGCCCGCCCGCGCCGACCGAACTGGGATTGGTGGAGCTGTGACCGAGCTTGCGAGGGCACCATTCAACACAGCGAGCCGGGTCGCAGACCCGCCGAGCGCTAGCGAGGTGGGCCTGTGAACCTCCATGCCGACGCCGTGTCGACGTTGACCCGGTGGCAGACCGCCTCGGAGCCGCAGGAGGCTTTGCGGCAGGCGTTCCTGGGCTTCCTGGCCGCCCGCGAGGACGCCTGCCGGCGATCGTGCGAGCCCGGGCACATCACCGCCTCCGCCCTCGTGCTCGACGCCACCGCGGAGAACGTGCTGCTGACCCTGCACCCTCGGGTCGGGCGGTGGCTCCAGCTCGGCGGCCACTGCGAGCCTTCCGACGCCACCCTGGTCGACGCCGCCCTGCGCGAGGCCACCGAGGAGTCCGGGATCCGGGGCCTGCGCATCGAGCCCACGCCCCTGCACGTCGACGTGCACGGCATCACCTGCTCGCTCGGCAAGCCCACCCGGCACTTCGACGTCCGGTTCCTCGTGCGGGCCCCCGTCGGCGCCAAGCCCGTGCGCAGCGCCGAGTCCGTCGACCTCCAGTGGTGGCCCGTCGAGGCGCTGCCGTCCAACGTCGACACCGTGCCCGAGCTCGTCGACCTGGCCCTGTCCCGCTACCGCTAGATGGCCCGGTAGTCCCTGGCTGAGAAACGCGGGGCGAACCTGGGCTTCCTGAACCCCGACGCCTCGATGTAACGGACCGCGCGCTGGCGGTGCGGCCGGTACGGCTCAAGCACTTCGAGCATGCCGTCGTCGTCCAGCGCGTGGCCCACCAGGGCCCAGCCCACCACGCTCGGGATGTGGAAGTCCCCCACGCTCACCTCGTCCGGGTCTCCCCAGACGCGCTGCGCCACCTCCGCCGTCGTCCACACCCCGATGCCCGGGATCAGCCGCAGCTTCTCCTTGCTCGTCAAGGCATGCGCGGCCGCCGCCGCGTTCAACAGGGTCCGTCGGCGCTGCCCGTCCACCCCCGCCTTGTGCCACTCCCAGTCCTTCACCGCCAGGATCGCCCTCGGCGTCGGCGGCACCCTCATCCCCAGCGGCGCCGGCCCCGGCGCCGTCGCCCCGTGCCTACGACACAGATCCCGCCAGGACCTCCGCGCCTCGTAGCCCGTGACCTTCTGCTCCAGGATCGCCGGCACCAGGCTGTCCCACACCCGCCCCGTCTTCCCCAGCCGCAGCCCCGGATTCCGCCGCTTGGTCTCCCGGATCAGCTCGTGGTGCGCCTCGAACCCCTCCGGCTCGTCCTCGGCCCCCAGCAGCCTCGGCACCCCGTCCAGGAGTTCCTCCGCCCCTTGCCCCCACGCCTGCGCCACCACCGCGCCGTCCCGCCTCGCCAGCCGCAGCGACCCCGGCCCCTGGGCGCCGTTCCCCGTCAGCCACACCGCCCCGTCCGCCCCGACCTGGAACGCCGGATCCCCCGCCCCACGCCGCAACGGCCCCACCACCGCGCCGATGTCCAGCGGGTAGTCGGGCGTCCAGCGCCGGGTCAGAGGCTCCACGGTGGCGGATCCACCTCCAGCAACCCTTGCAGGGCACTGATCAGCCGTCGAAACGACCGGCTGTTCCGCCAGGTGGTTTCCAGGTCGATCAGGCTGGAGAACTTCGTCTGGTGCAGGGTTTCGTGATACGTCTCCAGCATCACCTTCGCCAACCGCTCCTTGGCACCACGCGGTAGTTCGGGATCCCCGTCGAAGCTCGCGTCGTCACCCACCGATGCATGCGATCGAAGCGACGGCAGCGAGGCCAGGAACCACGCCTCGAACTCACGGTTCGCGAACACCAACTCCGTGCTGGCAAACGTTGCCCGCGCTGTCTCGTCCAAGGATTCCCGCAGCCGGCAAGGGCAGTCGTCGTCCGCGTCGAAAAGGACAACCACGCCACCGGCGCCGGACACCGCCGCCGATGCCGCCATGACCACCTCGGCGAGTCGCCCCGGATCAGCCAGTTTCGACCTCGGCACCCGGAATGGCTGGGCGACATTCATCGGCCAGTTCAGCTCCCAGCCGATCCTCCGAAGCAGGACGGGAAACGCCTTCGCGTCGCCGTGCCCCTCGACGACCGGTGCGATCACCGGGAGGGTCACTCGTCCACCTTCGGCTGGAGCTGGTCGGTCCGCAGCAGCTCGCCGGCCGTGAAGAGGGACCCGTCGAGCGCCCGCTCGCCCACCGGACCGAGCGGGCCGACGATCGTCCGGTCGTTGACGAACCGCACGGCCACGATCTCCGACCGCTTGATGCCCGGCACTTCGAGCAGATCAGAGCTGTGGCTGGTCACCAGCACCTGACGGCGGTCGGAGGCATCGCGCAGCGCGTCCATCAACACCCCGACAGCGGCCGGATGCAGCGCCAACTCGGGTTCCTCGATGCCGACGACACCAGTGCCGGAGAACAGCGCGGTCAGCACACCGGTCGCGCGGAGCGTGCCATCCGACATCGACGTCGCCTCGAACTCACGCAACTGCCCACTGGCCGGAAGGTTCTGCCGGAATCGCAGTGTCTCGAAGGAATCGACGCGCCGGCCGTCGACTCCGAGCAGGTCCGGCACCACGAGCCCAAGGTAGTCCTCGATCCGCTGTTTGTCGGCCGGTTCGAGCAGCGCGAGAATATGAGCAATGTTCGACCCGTCGCCAAGCAACTCGGACAAGTCGTCGGACTTGCGAGGCCGGACCATTTCGCCGGGGCTCGGCCGGAATGTCCGGTAGCTACGCAGACTCCGCAGGACGCCGAGACCGAACTTGCTCCTACGGGCATGGCTGTCCAGAGAAAGCTGGAGTTCCTGCCAGTCAGGGGGCAAAAGCGATGTTCGCGCTTGACCGAGCTTTCCGCTGACCAGTCCTTCTCGCAGAGTCGCGTATCCGTTTCCGGCCACCCGCCCGACGGTGAAGTCGTAGGCACCGGGCGTTCCGTCAAGCGTGAAGTCGATGATGACGCTGAAGGATTCGGAATCCAGGTACGTCAGCGTCGACATGCCGCCGCGCTCCCGGATGGCGTTCTCCAGGTTGGTGTTGAGGGCATCGGCCACGAACTGGAGGGCGTCGAGAAAATTGCTCTTGCCGGAGCCGTTGGGGCCTACGAGCAGGGTGAGCGGGCCGAGTTCGACATCACACGACTCGACGCTCTTGTAGTTGCGGAGGCGGACCCGCGTGATGTCGAACCGGGGGGCCATGGCTAGGCGTCCGTGGAGAAGCGGACGGCGGTGTCGGGGAGGTGGATGCCGGGCCAGACGCGGGCGCCGTGGAGGAGCTCGTTGTGGGAGCCGACGACGGCGTCGTCGCCGATGACGACGTCGCGCAGGGTGGTGTGGGAGCCGATGACGGCACGGGCGCCGATGAGGGAGCTGGAGACGGTGGCGCCGGCGCGGATGACGGAGCCGTCGAACAGGACGGAGCCGTCGACGACGGCGCCGGCCTCGACGACGCAGCCGGCGCCGATGGTGGAGCCGCCGGTGATCTTGGCCGAGGGGTCGACGACGGCGCCGGGCAGGACGATGGCCTCGCCGGGAGCACCGGGGAGCGCCGCCGAGGGGGCGATGCCACGGACGAGGTCGGCGGAGCCCTGGACGAAAGCGCCGGGGGTGCCGAGGTCGAGCCAGTACGAGGAGTCGACGTGGCCCTGGAGACGGTGGCCGGAGGCCAACAGGTCGGGGAAGGTCTCCCGCTCGACGGAGACGCGACGACCGGTGGGAATGGTCATCAGGGCCTCGCGCCGGAAGACGTAGCAGCCGGCGTTGATCTGGTCGGTCGGCGGGTTCTCGGTCTTCTCCAGGAACGCGGTGACCCGGCCGTCGGCGTCGGTGGGCACGCAGCCGAAGGCCCGGGGATCGGGAACCTTCACGAGGTGCAGGGTGACGTCGGCGTTGTTGTCACGGTGCGTTCCCACGACACCGGCCAGGTCGACGCCGGAGAGGATGTCGCCGTTGAAGACCATGACGTCGTTCTCACGCAGCCGGTCGCCGACGTTGCGGATGCCGCCGCCGGTGTCGAGGGGCTCGGACTCGACGACGTACTCCAGCTCCAGCCCGAGGCGGGAGCCGTCGCCGAAGTACTCGGCGAACACCTCGGCCTTGTACGAGGTGCCGAGGACGACGTGGGTGATGCCGACGGCCCGGATCCGGGACAGCAGGTGCGTCAGGAACGGCACCCCCGCGGTGGGCAGCATGGGCTTGGGCGCCGACAGTGTCAGCGGACGGAGTCTGGTGCCCTTGCCGCCGACGAGCACAACGGCGTCGACCCCACTGACCTGCTGTCCGACGCTGGACGACATGCCGGGTTTCCTCCTCCACTGACGCGGGTGCGACCGAGGGAATACTCTTGCACGTGGCGGATCGACCGGGCATCGGACCCGGTGGCCGGCACGCCGGACTAGGGAAGAGGTCGGGAGATGGACCCCCGCGACCGGGCCGACGCAGCACTCGCCCGCGCCAGTGCCCGAAACCGGTGGGCGGTGACGCCGGACAACGCGACGTCGCCGATGGATGCCAAGCCCACGGTGCAGATTCCGCGGGTGGTGGTGAACGCGGCCGATCCCCGCGAGCAGGATCCGGACACGACGATCACGCTGCCCAGCGCGGTCGCGGCGGGGAAGGTCCCGGTGCCGCCCCAACAGCAGGGCCAGGTCCACCAGTCGCAGCCGCTCCCGCACGTCCAACAGACGCAGCAGGTCCCGGCGGCGCAGCAGTCGCAGCCGCTCCCCACGGTCCAGCAGTCCCAGCCGTTGCCGTACGTCCAGCAGTCGCAGCCGCTGCCTCACGTCCAGCAGTCCCAGCCACTGCCTCACGTGCAGCAGTCGCAGCCACTGCCCCACGTCCAGCCGACCCAGCAGCTGCACCCGCAGCAGGGTCAACAGCAGCAGGGTCAGCGGCCGGACTCGGAGCAGCCGACCAAGCAGCTGCCGGGCATCATCCCGACGACCCCGCAGAACCAGGGCCGCCGCATGTCGCTGACCGACCGCCTCAGTGGGGCGCTGCCGGAGACCGACCAGCCCTGAGCTCCAGTTTCAGCCGCAGCGCGAGACCGGCCCGGATGGCCAGCCGCAGCGGCGCGGCCCACGGCCCGCGGTTGCGCTCGGACAGGTACTTGTACGCGCTGGTGTGGTGCGCGGCCAGCATCCGCTCGGAGGCCCGCGCGGTGGCGTGGCCGCCGAGGTGCACGACCTCGGCCGACGGCACGTACACGTTGAGCCAGCCGGCGCGGCCGAGCCGGTCGCCGAGGTCGACGTCCTCGAAGTACATGAAGTAGCTGGAGTCGAAGCCGTCGACGGAGTCGAACGCGGTGCGGCGCATCAGCAGGCACGACCCGGAAAGCCAGCCGGCGGGGCGCTCGGTGACGGAGGTGGCCTGCTGCCGGTACTCGCGGGTCCACGGGTTGCCGGGCCACACCTTGCCGAACACGGCGTGCCCGAGCCCCTTGCCGATCGACGGCAGCAGTCGGGCGGACGGGTAGACGACGCCGTCGGGCTCGCGGATCAGCGGACCGAAGGAGCCGCCACGGGGCCACCGTGAGGCGGCCTCGATGAGCGTGTCGAGGGAGCCGGCGCCCCACTCGATGTCCGGGTTCACGACGGCGACCCAGCCGACGTCGTCGGGCAGCTCGGCCACGCCCCGGTTGGCGGCGCCGCCGTAGCCGATGTTGCCGCCGGTGCGCACGAGGCGGACCTCGTCCCGCTCGGCGGCGGCCTTCTCGGGCGCGCCGTCGGTGGAGCCGTTGTCCGCGAGGATCACGGTGACGGTGCGCGTGCTGGCCTTGGCCAGCGTGTCGAGGAACCGGTCGAGCACCTCACCGGGCGAGTAGGTGATGGTCACGACCGCTACTTCGTCGCCGTAGGTCTTCGGCTCGGGCTGCGTCACGCCGGATGAGACTAGTGGCGGGCGCGGCGGGCGAGCACAGCCGCCCGCCCGTAGGCCTCCCGGTGCAGGGTGGCGGACGCCGTCCACGAGAACTCCTTGGCCCGCAGCTGGGCCGCCGCGGCCAGGGTGGACCGCCGCGCGGGGTCGTCGAGCAGCTCGGTGAGCCCGGCGGCGATGTCGCCCGCGCCGACGCCGCAGTACGCCACGGTGTCGCCGCCGACTTCCGGCAGGCTGAGCCGCCGCGTGGTGAGCACGCACGCGCCGCTGGCCATGGCCTCCAGCACCGGCAACCCGAAGCCCTCGCCGAGGCTGGGGTAGGCCACGACGACCGCGCCGCCGAGGAAGCCGGACAGCTGTTCGAACGGCAGGTAGCCGGCACGGATGACGCGAATGCGGTGCGGCACGGCGTCGAGGGCGCTCTCCACCTGCGTGTCCCAGCCCGGCTGCCCGGCGAGCACGAGAGCGGGCGGGTCCGTGCGCCCCTGGCCGGCGCGGGCGAAGCCACGGATGAGCGCGGGCACGTTCTTGCGCGGCTCCAGCGCGCCGAGGAACGCCACGTACGGGGTGTCCTGGAGGTTGAGGGCCTTGCGCACGGCCGTGACCTCCTCGGGCGACGGCGGATGGAACCGCTCGCCCTCCACGCCGTGGTGCGCGACCTGCAACAGGCGACGGTCGGCGTTGGCCACGCGCGTGAGCTCGTTGGCGGTCGCACGGCTGGGCACGATGCACACGGTGGCGCGGGCCAGCGACGCACGCGTCCACGCGCGGAAGAAGCGGGCCTTCACCGAGGAGTGCAGCGACGGGTCGGTGAAGAAGGTGGCGTCGTGCAGCGTGACGACGGAGCCGACGGGGCTGGTCATGGGCATCGTGTAGTGCGGCGAGTGCACGACGTCGACCCCGAGCGCCCGCGCGAGCCGAGGCAGGCCGCTCTGCTCCCACACCAACCGCGCGGTACGCGCGGCGACGGACTCGGGCGCGGGCACGATCCGAGCGCGCGGCGCCAACAGCCCGTAGAGGGCGGCGTCACGTGGCTGGCAGACGACGCTCAGTCTGGCGCCGTCGGCGTCCAACGCGGCCGTCAGCGAGTCGACGTACCGTCCGACGCCGCCACGGTCGGCCGGCACGGCGGTGGCATCGATCAGCACGCTGGGGTCGAGATGGGGCACCGGAGCAGGGTACGGCGGCCCGGATGGTCATTGCCGACGAATGGACTAACCGAGCGTGCCCAGTCCCAGGTGCACGCCCCAGACCGCCTCGGCGGCCGCGCGCCAGGTAAATCCCGCCGCCCGGGCCCGTCCACGGGCGACGGCGGCCCGAGCGGCCGCCGGGTCGTCGACTACCGTACGCAACGCCGCGACCAGCGAGTTCGGGTCGCCACGGCGGGCGACGAAGCCGGCACCGTCGGCCACCTCGACCAGGGCCGGGGCGTCCGAGTGGACCACCGGCACGCCCACGGCCATGGCCTCCAGCAGGGGCATGCCGAAGCCCTCGGCCAGGCTCGGGGCGGCCAGCACGGTGGCCCGGCGCAGCACGACGGCCAGCTCGGCGTCGGTCAACGGACCCAGAGATCTCACCCGTTCGGAGGAAACGTCGACCTGGCCCCAGCCGGTCGCGCCGACCAGCAGCACGGGCAGGTCGGGCGCTTCAGGCAGCCCCATGGCGGCGATCAGCACGTCGATGCCCTTGCGAGGCTCCAGGGTGCCGACCGCGAGCACGTACCGCGGCGGCAGCGCGAGCCGCTGGGCCACGGCGTCGGCGGCAGTGTTGTCAGAGGCGTCCGCCGGCTCCACGGCGAGCGCGTCGGGGACGCCGTGCCCGATCACATGCACGTTCGCGGAGCCGGAGGCGTGCTCGGCCAGCTCCTTGGCCACGGCCTCGGTCGGCACGACGACCGCACCGGCCTTGTGCATGAGCCTCGACACCATCGTGCGGTGCCACTGCGCGCCGTGCGGCGTGAGCGTCTCCGGGTGCGTCCACGGCACGGCGTCGTGCACCGTAGCCACGAGCGTGCGCCCGCGCTTCACGACCGTCGGCGACAGCGGGGTCGGTGCGTGCACGGCGTCGCCACCGGGCCACAGCGGCACACCGCGCTGCCACAGGCGGGCCAGAATCGGCCGTGGCACCGGCAGCATGCGCGGCCCCTCGACGCCCTCTATCCGCGCCGCTGAGGGGTCCGCGCAGCGCGCCACGACGCCCGTGACGGTCCAGCCGTCGGGGGCGGTCGCGGCCAGCGCGGCGGTGAGTTCCCTGGTGTAGCGGCCGGTGCCGCCGGGCACAGGCGCGAGCAGCTGATCGGTCAGCACCACGAGTTCGGGCACGCCCAAGGGTGACATGTACCGTCTGCGGCCGTGGCTGAAGCCCGTTCGACCGTCGTGGTGGTGACCTGGCGCGGCCGGGCGCACATCCGTGAGTGCCTGGACGCGCTGGCCGCGCAGGACCGCGTCGCGAAGGTGCTGGTCGTGGACAACGCCTCCGACGACGGCACGGCCGACCTGCTGACCGGTCACGATGTGCTGCGGCTGCCGCGCAATCGTGGCTACGCGGGGGCGCTGGCGACGGCGCTGCCGCGCGTGGACACGGAGTTCGTGGCGTGGCTCAATGATGACGCCGCGCCGGTGTCATCGTGGATCGCCACGCTGGAGGACGCGCTTGACCGCCACGGTGATGCCGCGGCGGTCACGTCGTCTCTGGAGCTGCCGGACGGCTCCGTGCAGTCGGTGGGCGTGCGGTTGACGGCCGACGGTCACGGCGCCGACACCGCCCTGGCTGGACGCGAGGTGTTCGGCTTCTGCGGCGGCGCTGTGCTGATGCGCATGGCGGCGCTGCGGTCGGTCGGAGGCGTGCCGGCGGGCTTCTTCTGCTACTACGAGGACACCGACACGTCGTGGCGGCTGCGGCTACGCGGCTGGCGGGTAATTTCCGTGCCGGCGCGGGTGGTGCACCGGCACGGGGCGAGCAGTCGACTCGGCTCCTCGAAGTTCCACCACTGGAACGAGCGCAACCGCCTGCTGATGCTCGTGCGCTGCGCCCCGCTCCTGGTGGCGCTGGAGCAGCTGGCCCGGTTCGTGGCGATCACGGCGGCACTGCCGTTCCGGAAGCCCTTGCCGGCGCAGAACTTCCGGATGTCGCTGCGGTTGGGCGTGCTGGCCGACGTCGTCTGGCGGCTGCCGGCGGCCCTGGTGGCCCGGGCCCGGATCTCCGCCACGGCAAGGGTTCGCCGTCGCGAGCTGTGGCGCACCTGGGCCGGCCGCTAGCGCAGCGAATCCAGGATCGCCGCCACCTCGACCGCCTTGGTCATCACGCCGAAGTGCGAGGCCGCCACGTCGTGCACGTCGAACCGGCCGGCGTCGCTGATCATCCGGTCCTGCAACGCCAGTGGGATCGCCCGGTCCTGCGTGAACCGCACGTAGGTGCGCGGCACCCGGCCGCCGGTCGACGGCTGGAGCGAGCAGTCGGACAGGCTCACCCCGTACGGCTCGTCCGGCTGCAACCCGCCGATCGCCGCCCGCAGCTGCGCGTCCGTGCCGTCCGCCATGTAGGCCTCACGCAGCATCGCCAGCACGACCGGATCGTTGGTACGCCAGTTGAACCGGTTGGCCAGCACTACCGCGCCGTCGGCGGTCGGCGGGAACTTCAGCATCAGGCTGTCGGCGTTTTCCTTGCTCTGGAACGCTTCCGCCACCGTCTTGAGCACGGTGCAGCAGTACCCGGACACGTACACCGCCCGCCGCACCAGATGCGGGACGGCGTTGCACACCGCGCTGACCGTCGCCCCACCGAGGCTGTGCCCGACCAGAATCGCCGGACCGATCCGCCGCAGCACCGACACCACCCGGTTCACGTTGTCCTGCAACGAGATCCCGGCGATCGGCGACACCTCCGTGGTCATGGCGTGGAGGTCCTGCGGGGCCTGGAACCACATGGGGAAGAAGCCCTCCGCGCCATGCCCTGGTAAGTCCACTGCCATCGCCACGCGTCCACGCTGCACCAGCTCCCCCACCAGCTGGAGGTAGGCGCCGCCGCTGCCGTGCGAGCCGTGCACGATCAGCAGCGGCGGCTTCCCGTGATCCGTCGCGGCCGACGCCGAAGGCGAGGTCAGCACGCCAGCGCCGGCCGCGGCGGTCACGCCAGCGGCCAGGCCGAGCAACTTCCGGCGGTTCACGCCGCCACCTTCTTGGCGAACAGGCTGCGGACCGACGGCTGCATCGCGGCGACGAACAGGCCCACCAGCACGAGGGCCTGGGCACCCATCAGCGTCTCCATCCACAGCGGGAACTGGCCGGTGCTGATGGCGTAGGCCAGGCCCAGGGAGCCGACCACGGCGATGACCACCACGCGGATGTACATGGCGCGGCTGCCGGCGCGCAGCTTGCGGGCGATGCCGATGTAGATCAGCGACACCAGGGACACCGCCACCGGGCGGATCCAGGTTGTGTTCTCGAACACGCTGTAGGCCTCCGCGCTGCCATGCGCCTGATAGGCGACCAGCTGGGCGTAGAAGACGAAGGTCAGCGCGGCCTGGAGCAGCGCGAGTCCGAGATTCACGTACAGCAGGTTGATCACCCTGGTCATGACCCCTCCTTTGCTTGGTTGAGCCGCTTCTTGCTCGACTGAGCAAAACATAGCTCGTGCGAGCATGAGGGAGCAATCGGGGTTTACCCTGATCTCGGCGCGCACAGGTCCGTAGTGCAGGCTTATGTCTCACGTACGAAGGGAGACAAGCGTGTCGGAGGGGGTAACCCAGCCGTCGGTGTCGGTTGTCGTCGTCAACTACCGCGGCGTCGAGGACACCCTGACCTGCCTGCGCGCGCTGCGCACGGAGCTGGAATACCCGGCCGACCGCCTCCAGCTGGTCTGCGTCGACAACAACTCCGGCGACGGCAGCGCCGAACGCCTGTGTGACGAGCCCGGCGTGACGTTCGTCCAGGCCCCCGACAACCTCGGCTTCGCCGGCGGCTGCAACCTCGGCGTCCAGCACGCGACCGGCGAGGTGCTGGCCTTCCTCAACAACGACGCCCGCCCGCACGCCGACTGGGTCGCCGCCGCGGTGGAGACGCTGCGCGCGCAGCCGACCGTCGGCGCGGTGGCCAGCAAGGTGCTGGACTGGGAGGGCAAGCTGATCGACTTCGTCGACGGCGGCCTGACCTGGTTCGGCATGGGCTACAAGCGGTTCGCCGGCCAGCCCGACGACGGCAGCCACGACGTGGCCCGCGACGTGCTGTTCGGCACCGGCTCGGCGCTGTTCGTGCGGGCCGACCTGTTCCGCGCGCTGGGCGGCTTCGACGAGCGCTTCTTCATGTTCTACGAGGACGTGGACCTGGGCTGGCGGCTGAACCTGCGCGGCTGGCGGGTCCGCTACGAGCCGCGGTCGGTGGCCTACCACCGCCACCACGCCTCGATGTCCGACGTGGACACTTCGCGTGAGTACTTCCTGTTGGAGCGCAACGCTCTCGCGGCGATGTACAAGAACCTCTCGGACGAGACGCTGGCCAGGGCGATGCCGGCCGCGATGGCGCTGGCCGTCCGCCGGGCCACGGCTCGCGGCGACATCGACGCCACCCAGCTGGAGATCACCAAGCGACCGGCCGACCGCGCACAGGACGCGGAACCCGTTGCCGTGCCCAGGGAAACGCTCGCCGGCCTGCTGGCCATCGACCAGTTCGTGGAGCTGCTGCCCGCGCTGGCCGAGTCCCGCAAGGTCGAGCAGGCCGCCCGCGTGCGCACCGACAAGGACCTGGTTCCGTTGATGCGCAAGGCAATGGAGCCGGCCTACCCGCTGCCGCGCTACCTCGCCGCGCACGAGGCGCTGGTCGACGCGTTCGGCCTTGACGAGCCGTTCGGCCGGCCCCGGCGGGTGCTGGTGATCACCGGCGACGCGCTGTCCGAGCAGATGGCCGGCCCGGCCATCCGGGCCTGGCACATGGCCGAGACCCTGGCCGGCGAGCACGATGTGCGGCTGGTCTCCACCAACAAGCGCTGCGACCCGCCGGCCGCGCCCTTCCCCGTCGCCCAGTCCACCGTGCGCGGCCTGCTCGATCACGTCGACTGGGCCGACGTGATCGTGTTGCAGGGCCACGTGCTGGAGATGGTGCAGAGCCTCAAGCACCCGCGCTCACCCAAGATCGTCGTCTGCGACGTCTACGACCCGATGCACCTGGAACTGCTGGAGCAGGCCAAGGGCGGCAACGACGAGAAGCGGGCCCGCGACGTTGTCGGCGTCACGGCCGTGCTCAACAACCAGCTCAAGCGGGGCGACTTCTTCCTGTGCGCCTCCGACCGGCAGCGCCACTTCTGGCTCGGCCACCTGGCCGCGCTGGGCCGGCTCACCCCGCAGGTCTACGACGCCGACCCGACCACCCGCTCGCTGATCGCCGAGGTCCCGTTCGGGCTGCCGGCCAAGCCCGCGCAGCGCACCGCGCCGGCGATCAAGGGCGTGGTCGGCGGAATCTCCCAGCAGGACAAGGTGATCGTCTGGGGTGGCGGGGTCTACAACTGGTTCGACCCGCTGACCCTGGTGCACGCCGTCGACCGGCTGCGGGCCCGGCACGACAACGTGCGGCTGTTCTTCCTGGGCATGCGCCACCCCAATCCGGAGGTGCCCGACATGGGCATCGCCGGCCGCACCCGCAGCCTCGCCGCCCGGCTCGGCCTGGTCGGCACGCACGTGTTCTTCAACGAGCAATGGGTGCCCTACGCCGACCGGCAGAACTGGCTGCTGGACGGCGACTGCGGCGTGACCACGCACTTCGAGCACGTGGAGACCACGTTCGCGTTCCGCACCCGGGTGCTGGACTACCTGTGGGCCGGGCTGCCGATCGTCACCACCGACGGCGACTCCTTCGCCGATCTCATCAGGCGGGAACGGCTCGGCGTGGTGGTGTCGCCGGAGGATCCGGCTGAACTGTCCGAGGCCCTGGAACGTGTGCTCTACGACGAGGAGTTCGCGGACGGGTGTCGGGAGCGGATAGCGGTGGTGCGGGAGCGGTACACGTGGGATGTGGTGTTGGCGCCGCTGGTGGAGTTCTGCCGCGCGCCGCGACCGGCCGCCGACCGGCTCGTCGCCGCCGGTCCGCTGGTGCGGGAGGAGCCGCTGGGCGCGGTCGGCACGCTGCGTAGGGACATCGGGCTGGTGCGGGAGTACCTGAACGCGGGCGGGCCGGTCGAGCTGGCTCGCCGCGCGGCCGGCCGAGTGATCCGGTTGACCCGTGGCTGACCGACTGAAGGTGCTGCTGGACGGCACGCCGCTGCTCGGACAGCGCACCGGGATCGGCCGCTACACCTCGGCGCTGGCCGAGGAGCTCGCCTCCATGCCGGACGAGGTGGACGTGCGTGCCGTGGCGTACACCTTCCGCGGCTGGCGCGGGCTGCGATCCGTGCTGCCGCACGGGGTTCGGGCCCGGGGCATGCCCGTGTCGGCGCGACTGCTGCGCAAGAGCTGGCTCAGGTCCTCCTTCCCGCCGGTGGAGATCTACGCCGGGCTCGCGGACGTGGTGCACGGCACCAACTTCGTGCTGCCGCCCGCGTTGATCGCCGGCGGCGTGATGACCGTGCACGACCTGGATTTTCTCGACGCCGTCGACGAGTTGCCGCCCAGCGACCGCGAACTCCCCGAGCTGGTGCGGAAATGCGCCCGCCGGGCCGCCGTCGTGTGCACGCCCACGCAGGCCGTCGCCAACGTCGTCACCGAGCGCCTCGGCGTGCAGGCCGATCGGATTGTCGTGACACCCCTTGGTGTCGACCCCGCCTGGTTCGCCGCCCGGCCGCCGAGCGACTCCCTCCAGACCCGCTTGAAGCTGCCCTCCGAGTACCTGCTTTTTGTCGGCGCCGACGGTCCTCGCAAGGGTCTGCCGACCCTGCTGGCGGCCCACGCCGCCACTCCGTCGCTGCCCCCGCTGCTCCTGGTCGGCCCCGGGCACCACGCCGACGGGGACCGGGTGCGGACCACCGGCTACCTGTCCGATGTGGACCTTCGCAGCGTCGTCGCCGGCGCCGCCGCCCTGGTCCTGCCGTCCCGGGACGAGGGCTTCGGGCTGCCGGTGCTGGAAGCCTTGGCCTGCAACGTGCCCGTGGTGTGCTCCGACGTGCCGGCCCTGCGCGAGGTCGCCGGCGACCAGGCCCACCTCGTGCCGGTCGGCGACTCCGAGGCCCTGTCCGCCGCCCTGGTCACGGCGCTGGAGGACCCCCCGTCCCCCGACGTGTCGGCCGCCCGCCGCACCCACGCCTCCGCCTTCACCTGGCGAAACTGCGCCGAGCGCACCCTCACCGCCTACCGCCGGGCCGCCCACCGCTGACCCCCTTTATGCAGGGAAGGACGCCTTACCCTCGTTGAACGCGGGTAAGGCGTCCTTCCCTGCATAACGGCAAATCAGGGGCGGAGCTGGGGGCCGGAGGTGGCGAAGGCGGCGGCGAGGGCCTCGCGCCACGGGCGCAGCGGGGTGAGGCCGGCGGCGGCCCAAGCGGCGCCGGACAGGACCGAGTACGCGGGCCGGGGCGCCGGGCGGGGGAAGTCGGCCGTGGTGCAGGGCTGCACCCGGGCCGGGTCCGCGCCGAGCTCCTCGAAGATGGCCTGGGTGAAGCCGAACCAGGTGGTCTCGCCGGCGTTGGTGCCGTGCAGCACCCGCTGCGACGGCGCGTTGTCGCCGACGACGGCCGACGCCAGCTCCAGCAGGCCGGCCGCGAGGTCGGCGGACCAGGTCGGCGAGCCGCGCTGATCGTCCACGACGGACAGCGTCTCCCGCTGCCCCTCCAGCCTGGCCATGGTCTTGACGAAGTTGCCGCCGGTCGCGCCGTACACCCACGCGGTGCGGATCACCCACGTCTGCTCGCCGGCCCCGAGCACTTCCTGCTCGCCGGCCAGCTTGCTCTTGCCGTACACCGACTTCGGCCCGGTGGGGTCGCCCGGCTCGTACGGCCGCGTGCCGTCGCCCGGGAACACGTAGTCGGTGGACACGTGCAGCATCGGCACGCCGTTGGCCACCGCCGCCTTGGCCAGCTGCCCGGCCCCGGTGGCGTTGATGGCGTAGGCCCGCTCCGGCTCGCCCTCGGCCGCGTCCACGGCGGTGTGCGCGGAGGCGTTGACCAGCACCGGCTTCAAGCCGGCGTCCCGCGCCGCGAGGGCGAAGGAGGACACGGCGTCGTCGACCGCGCCGACGTCGGTGACGTCGAGCTCGGCCGAGCCGGGGGCATGCAGCAGCCCGACCCGGTCGGCCAGCGCCGCCAGGTCACTGCCCAGCTGGCCACGGCCGCCGGGCACCAGCAGGGCGAGGCGGGTCACCGGCTCAGCCCGTCGGCAGGGCGGCGCGGGCCTTGAGCGGCTCCCACCAGGCGCGGTTCTCGCGGTACCAGGCCACCACGTCGGCCAGGCCCTGCTCGAACGGCACCTGCGGGGCGTAGCCCAGCTCGGTGGAGATCTTGGTGATGTCCACCGAGTAGCGGCGGTCGTGGCCCTTGCGGTCGGCCACGTGCTCCACGTAGCTCCAGTCGCGGCCGGTGGCCTCGATGAGCTGCTCGGTGAGCTCCTTGTTGGTCAGCTCGGTGCCGCCGCCGATGTTGTAGATCTCCCCCGCGCGGCCGGACTCGGCCACCAGCTGGATGCCCCGGCAGTGGTCGTCGACGTGCAGCCAGTCGCGCACGTTGAGGCCGTCGCCGTACAGCGGCACCTTCTTGCCGTCGATCAGGTTGGTGACGAACAGCGGGATGACCTTCTCCGGGAAGTGGTACGGCCCGTAGTTGTTCGAGCACCGCGTGATGCAGACCGGCAGGCCGTGCGTGCGGTGGTAGGAGCGGGCGATCAGGTCGGAGCCGGCCTTGGCCGCGGAGTACGGCGAGTTCGGCTCCAGCGGGAACGTCTCGGGCCAGGAGCCCTCGTCGATGGTGCCGTACACCTCGTCGGTGGAGATGTGCACGAACTTGCCGACGCCGGCCTCCAGCGCGCCCTGCAGCAGGGTCTGCGTGCCCAGCACGTTGGTCAGCACGAAGTCGGCCGAGCCCAGGATGGAGCGGTCGACGTGCGACTCGGCGGCGAAGTGGACCACCACGTCGGTGCCGGCCATCAGCTTGCCGACCAGCTCCGCGTCGCAGATGTCGCCGCGGACGAACCGCAGTCGCGGGCTGTCGGCGACGGGGGCGAGGTTCGCCTCGTTGCCGGCGTAGGTCAGCTTGTCCAGCACGACGACCTCGGCGTCGGCGTAGGCCGGGTACTGGCCGCCGAGCACCTTGCGCACGTAGTTGGACCCGATGAAGCCGGCCCCGCCTGTGACCAGGATTCGCATGCCGCCCACAGTACAAGGGGCCGACCGGAGGCCATGAGGAGGTACGTCTCAGTAGCTAAGAATCTTTGCATCTGTGATACATACACCCGTCCGTGGGCGGTTCACGGCGAGCCGACGCAGGTCCGGCTACTGTCGATCTCCGGCGTTGGGGAGGATCACGATGCGTGAGCCGGCGGACAGATCGCGCGCGGCAACGGCCGGAAAGATCACCGGCCGGACCCTCGTCGCACTGTTGTCCACGGTCGTGCTGGCCGCCAGCGGCTACGGCTGGGTCGAGGTCGACAAGGTCCGCAACGGCATCACCACCACCGACGTGTTCGGGTCGCGCCAGCCGCTGGCCGGCTCGGCCACGACCACCACGGCCGTGCCCGGACTGGACGGCCCGCAGGACATCCTCGTCGTCGGCCTGGACAGCCGCACCGACGCCCAGGGCAACCCGCTGCCGCAGGCCGTGCTCGACCAGCTGCACGCCGGTTCCAACGACGGCGAGCTCAACACCGACACCATGATCCTGCTGCACATCCCGGCCGACGGCCGCAGCGCGGTGGCGATCTCCTTCCCCCGCGACTCGTACGTGCAGCTGGCCGGCGGCTACGGCAAGCACAAGCTCAACTCGGCCTACGCCTACGCCCGCAACGACGCCTACTCGGACCTGTCGGCCCAGGGCGTGAAGGGCGCGGACCTGGAGCAGCAGGCCGCGGTGGCCGGCCGCAAGAACCTGATCAAGACCGTCGAGGACCTCACCGGCGGCGCGGTCACGATCAACCGCTACGCCGAGGTCAACCTGGCCAGCTTCTACGAGATCAGCCAGGCCATCGGCGGCGTCACGGTGTGCCTGAACCAGCCGGTCAAGGAGTACCGCTCCGGCATCGACCTGCCGGCCGGGCAGCAGGTGATCAGCGGCGGGCAGGCGCTGGCCTTCGTCCGGCAGCGCTACGACCTGCCGCGCGGCGACCTGGACCGGATCGTGCGGCAGCAGGCCTTCCTGTCCGGCATGGTGCAGAAGGTGCTGTCGGCCGACACGCTGGTCAATCCGTCCAAGCTCAACGCGCTGATCGAGGCGATCAAGAAGTCGGTGGTCATCAGCTCCGGCTGGGACCTGCTGACGTTCATGCAGCAGCTGCAGGGCATCGTCGGCGGCAGCGTGCGCTTCGAGACCATTCCCACCGGGCAGAACGTGATCTCCGCGGAGGGCCAGTCCGTCACCGTGGTCGACCCGGATTCGGTGCGTGACTTCGTGACGAGCCTGATCGGCACCGGCGGGTCGTCGAAGACCACCACCTCCGGCACGGCCGCCACCACCCCCGGCAACGACCGGATCACTGTGGACATGCGCGACGGCGCGGGCGCCCCCAATCTCGGGGCCTCCGTGCTGGACGAGCTGGTGCGCGACGGTTTCCGCCGCGGCGAGAGCCTGACCATCGCCACCGTGCCCACCTCGGCCGTGCACTACGGCCCGGGCGCGTCCGCCGACGCCGACAAGGTCGCGTCCGCGCTGGGCGGAAAGGTCGTCACCGAGCCGGATTCCGCGGTGCCGGCCGGACACATCCGGGTGTATTTGGGCCAGGACTACACCGGTCCCGGGGCGCAGGGTTTCGGCATGGCGCCCAGGTACGTGATCCCGACGACAGCCGTCACCACCCCCACCAGTCCGTCGATTACCGCCGGGGGCGTGCCCTGCGTCAACTAGTGTGACCGTATGGGCAGCCGTGGACGCAAGATCGCGCTGATGTGCGGTCGCACGTCCGTCGCGCTCGCGTCCGCCTTGGTACTGGCCGCGGCGGCGGTCGCCCGCAACGCGCATGACCAAGTGCAGCAAGGCATGACCACGACGCCGGTGCTGTCGCAGGTCGCCACGGCCACCAACGCGCCGCCCAAGGACGACGGCGCCACCGACATCCTGCTCGTCGGCGACGACCGGCGGACCGATCTCCAGGGCAATCCGCTGCCCGCCTACATCCTGCGTCAGCTGCGCACCGAGGCCAACGACGGTTTCAGCACCGACACGCTGATCCTGTTGCGCATTCCCAAGGACGGCAGCAAAAGCTACGCGGTGTCGATCCCACGTGACACCGAGGTGCCGATCGAGGGCTACCGCACCGACAAGATCAATTCCGCCTACGGGGCGGTGAAATACCTTACGGCGCAACGGTTGCGGGCGGCCGGCGAGCACGACGAGGCCAAGGTCGAGCGGGATTCCGACGCCGTCGGGCGGCAGGCGCTGGTGACCAGCGTCCAGCAGCTGACCGGGCTGACCGTCGACCACTACGCCGAGGTCAGCCTGTACGGCTTCTACCTGCTCAGCCAGGCCATCGGCGGCGTGCCCGTGTGCCTGCTGCACGCGACCAGCGATCCCAACTCCGGGGCCAGTTTCCGGGCCGGCGCGCAGAACGTGTCCGGCGGCAACGCGCTGTCGTTCGTGCGGCAGCGGGAGAACCTGCCGCACGGTGACCTGGACCGGATCGTGCGGCAGCAGGTGTTCCTGGCCTCGGCGGCCAAAAAGGTGCTGTCGGCCGGCACGCTGCTCGACCCCGACCGGATGGGCGCGCTGACCGCCGCCGTGCAGAAGTCGGTGGTGATCGACCAGGGCTGGGACGTGCTGGGCTTCGTGCAGCAGGCGCAGAGCCTCACCGGCGGCAACGTCGAGTTCGTGACGATCCCGGTGGTCAATTCCAACGGCCGCAACGAGCGCGGGCAGAGCGTCGTGGTCGTCGACCGCGACGCCGTGCAGCGCTTCGTCGCCGGGTTGGCGTCCGGTTCGCCGTCCGGTTTCGCCGCCCGTGGGCCGGTGCGGTTGAACGCCGCCGAGCCCGCTCCGATCACCGTCAACGGGACCCGCTGCGTGAACTAGGCTGGCGGACATGAGCGTCACAGAACGGCTGTTCGCCCCGCTGCTGTCGATGCCGGCCAAGCCGCTGGTCACCCACTATGACGACGCGCTCGGCAGCCGGATCGAGCTGTCCCGGGCGACCGTGGCCAACTGGGCGGCCAAGACCGCGAACTGGCTGCGGGACGAGCTGGACGTCGAGGTCGGCAGCCGCGTTTCCGTTGACCTGCCGGCACATTGGCAGACCATTGGCGTCCTGCTCGGCGCATGGTGGTGCGGGGCTCACATCGTCGGCTCGTCCGAGGGCGCCACCGTCGCCTTCGTCGGCCCGGAGGGTTCCGCCCCCGGCGCCGCGGAGGTGGCCGCTGTCGCACTGGATCCCTTGGGGCGTGGCCTTTCCAGCGACGGGCTCGACGTCGCTCTGGACTACCTCGTCGAGTCCCGCATCTTCGGCGACGACTTCATCGCGTACGACAAGGTCTCCGGCGATGCCCCGGCCTTCCATGGCTCCACCGTGGACGAACTCGTCGCCGCGGCCGCCGATCGTGCTGCCGCACTGGGGATCGGCCCCGAGGACCGCGTGCTGTCCACTCTGGACTGGTCTACTTCGGACGGCCTGGTCGACGGCCTGCTGTCGGTGCTGTCGGCCGGCGCCTCGCTCGTGCAGTGCAGCAACCTCGATGTCGCCGCCCTGCCCAAGCGTCGCGAGTCCGAGCGCACCACGATCGACCTGATCAAGCAGTAGCAGCCGGTCAGGCCGCGGCCGGCTCCAGCGTGACGGCGTCCTTCTCCTTGGCACGGAACAAGAACCGGTCCAGGCTGTAGGCGCCGCCCGCGAAGCCGGCCAGCAGGCCGCCCACCAGCAGCACCAGCTCCAGCTGGCCGCCGCCCGGCGCGATCAGCGCGCCCGACGTGCCGAAGATGTACGCCCCGGCCATGTCGATGGCGATGAGCAGGCCCACCACCGGCAGCGCGATGCCGACGATCAGCGCCGCACCGCCGACCAGCTCCACCGTCGCCGCGAAGACCGCCGAGACGCTCGGCAGCGGCACTCCCATCTTGACGAAGCTGGCGCTGGTGCCGGCGATGCCGTAGTCGAAGAACTTCTGCCAGCCGTGCATGATCAGCACGATTCCGACGGCGACGCGGGCCAGCAGTCCGGCGATGTTGCGCCCGTGTTCCACAGTGGACTCCTTACGAGTTGGTGACGACCCCTCGTAGCCAGGACACCAGCGTCGTCGCCACCCTTGCAACGTTCAGCCGATGACTCTGATGAACCTTCAAGGGCGCGCTGAGTGAACACCGAGCGGCTCGAATTCTCCGAAACGCCCCGTCAATGGCGACTCGTACCTACCATCGAGCCATGCTGGACGAGATGATCGGCGGCTGTTTGGGCAGCCTGATCGGCGACCTGCTCGCCACTCGCCTGGAGCGCCGCCGCGCCCGGCGCCGCCAGGTGCGGTTCGTCACCGGCGCGGGCGCGCGCATGCACTGCGCACTGCGCCGTCCCATCAGATCCGCGAGCTGGTCCCACGGCATGCTCACGATCTCGTCCACCCAGGCTGTGTGGCGTGCCCGCCTCAAACGCGGCGTGCCCATCACCCTGGTGCCCGCCACCACCAGCTTCCTCGCCCAGTACGCCGCCACCCCCGACCACGGCCTGTACACCACGATGCCGATGAGCATCGTCGTACTCAACGACGGCGGCCAACGCCTCGAACTGGCCGTGTTGGACGAGGACACTTCCCTGTTGCACAACCTGTTCGGGCCAGGCCGCCCAACCCCAGCGCCGGGCGCCACAGCGCCACGGCCACTCGGCCGGATGCAGCCGCCCCCAACTTGGGTCCGCGTACCACTCGGCCAGACGAAACCACCAGGCGCCCCGACACCTAGCCCGACTGGCCCGCCGCCCCTGCCACCACCCGGGCCGCAGCCACCAGGCACCCCGACACCGGACGCCCCGACAGCTAGGCCGTCTGGGCCGCCGCCCGAGGCACTCGGCCCGTCGTCAGCCCCGGACGGCCCGGCTCAACAAGCGCCGTCGTGATGTGCGGCAGCAGGTCCTTCGTCGTCGACGTCGCACACCCGGACTCCCGCACCACATGTGCCCTCGCGTCGACGTAATCCGGGAGGTTGCTGCGGCGTCGGTCCACAGTGCGTCGGCCCGTGTGAGCGGTGAAGCGACGCCCGCCCGGCCGTCCGGGACCGGGCAGGCGCCACGAACGGGTGGGTCAGCCGCGCAGGAGGGCGCGGGACATGACGACGCGCTGGATCTGGTTGGTGCCCTCGTAGATCTGGGTGATCTTGGCGTCGCGCATCATGCGCTCGACCGGGAAGTCACGGGTGTAGCCGGCGCCGCCGAAGAGCTGGACGGCGTCGGTGGTGACCTCCATGGCGACGTCGGAGGCGTAGCACTTGGCGGCGGCGGTGATGAAGCCGATGTTGGGCTCGCCCCGCTCGGCCTTGGCCGCGGCGACGTAGACCATGTGCCGGGCGGCCTCGATCTTCATCGCCATGTCGGCCAGCATGAACTGCACACCCTGGAAGTCGCCGATGGCCTTGCCGAACTGCTTGCGCTCCTTGACATAGCCGATGGCGGCCTCAAGCGCGCCCTGGGCGATGCCGACGGCCTGGGCGCCGATGGTGGGACGGGTGTGGTCGAGGGTCCGCAGCGCGGTCTTGAGGCCGGTGCCGGGCTCGCCGATGATCCGGTCGGCGGGAATGGAGCAGTCCTCGAAGTAGATCTCCCGCGTGGGCGAGCCCTTGATGCCGAGCTTGCGCTCCTTGGTGCCGACCGAGAAGCCGGGGTCGTCCTTGTGCACGACGAAGGCCGAGATGCCGTTGGACGGCTTGGCGGCGTCGGGGTCGGTCACGGCCATGACGGTGTACCAGGTGGACTCGCCGGCGTTGGTGATCCAGCACTTGGTGCCGTTGAGCACCCAGTGGTCGCCGTCGAGCCGGGCCCGGGTCTTCATGGACGCCGTGTCGCTGCCGGCCTCCCGCTCGCTCAGCGCGTAGGAGGCCATGGCCTCGCCGCTGGCGATCGAGGGCAGCACCTGGCGCTTGAGCTCGTCGGACGCGGCCAGGATGATCGGCATGGTGCCGAGCTTGTTCACGGCCGGGATCAGCGAGGACGAGGCGCAGACGCGGGCGACCTCCTCGATGACGATGCAGGTGGCGACCGAGTCGGCGCCCTGCCCGTCGTACTCCTCGGGCACGTGCACGGCGGCGAAGCCGGACTTGACCAGGGCGCCGAGCGCCTCGCGCGGGAACCGCTCCTGGTCGTCGACCTCGGCCGCGAACGGCGCGATCTCCTTGTCCGCCAGGGCACGGATCGCCTGTCGCAGCTCCTCGTGCTCCTCGGCCAACTGGTAGGTGCCGAAGTCGGGGTTCACCGCACGCCTCCTGTTACCAACGAGTAGCAACGTTGCTGACAGGCATGTTAGCGGTCATTCACCTAGCTGCGCCTGTGCCTTGCGTCGCAGCGCGTCGTCCTTCTCCAGCACGAGCTGCTCCAGGTCGGCCTGGAACCTGGCCATCCGGGCCTGCAGCGCGGGGTCGGCGGCGGCCAGGATCCGCACCGCGAGCAGGCCGGCGTTGCGCGCGCCGCCCACGGACACGGTGGCCACGGGCACTCCGGCCGGCATCTGCACGATGGACAGCAGCGAGTCCATCCCATCGAGGTACTTCAGCGGCACGGGCACGCCGATCACCGGCAGCACGGTCGCGGAGGCGACCATGCCGGGCAGGTGCGCGGCGCCGCCGGCGCCGGCGATGACCACCCGGAGACCACGGCCCGCGGCGTCGCGGGCGTAGTCGAGCATGCGCTGCGGCGTCCGGTGCGCGGACACGACGCTGACCTCGTAGGGCACGTCGAACTCGGCCAGCGCCTGCGTCGCGGCCTCCATGACGGGCCAGTCCGAGTCGCTGCCCATGATCACGCCAACCAGCGCCACCGCTACTTACCTCCGTGGATGTCGTACCCGTCGGCCCACTCGGCCTCGGCCAGCCAGCCGGCGGCCAGCGTGGCCCGCCGCCGGCACTCGGTCATGTCGTCGCCGAGCACGGTCACGTGCCCGACCTTGCGGCCCGGCCGCTCGGCCTTCCCGTACATGTGGACGTGCACGTCCCGGAACCGCGCGAACAGGTGGTGCAGCCGCTCGTCCACGCCCATCTTGGGGGCGGCGGCCGCGCCCAGCACGTTGGCCATCACCACGGCCGGGGCGACGTTGTCGGTCGCGCCCAGCGGGTAGTCCAGCACGGCCCGCAGGTGCTGCTCGAACTGCGAGGTCCGCGCGCCCTCGATGGTCCAGTGCCCGGAGTTGTGCGGGCGCATCGCCAGCTCGTTGACGAGCACGCCGTCACGGGTGTCGAACAGCTCGACGGCCAGCACGCCGACCACGCCGAGCGCGTCGGCGATGCGCAGGGCCAGCTCCTGGGCGACCTCGGACTCCTCGACCGGCACGTCCGGCGCGGGGGCCAGCACCTCGACGCAGATGCCGTCGGACTGCACGGTCTGCACCAGCGGCCAGGTCGCGCCCTGCCCGAACGGGGAGCGGGCGACCAGCGCGGCGAACTCCCGCCGCATCGGCACGCACTGCTCGACCAGCAGCGGCGTGCCGGCCTCCAGCAGCTCGGGCACCACGTTGTGGGCACTCTGCGGCTGGTTGAGCATCCACACGCCCCGGCCGTCGTAGCCGCCGCGCGCCGCCTTGAGCACGCACGGCCAGCCGTGCGCCGCGCCGAAGCTCAGCACGTCGCCGACCGAGTTGACCTCGGCGAACGGCGGGATCGGCAGCTCCAGCTCGGCCAGCTTGCGGCGCATCACCAGCTTGTCCTGGGCGTGCACCAGGGCGTCCGGCCCCGGAAACACCTTGACGCCCTCGGCCACCAGGACGCGCAGGTGCTCGGTCGGCACGTGCTCGTGGTCGAAGGTGAGCACGTCGCAGCCCTTGGCGAACTCGCGGAGCGCTTGGAGGTCCGTGTGATGGCCGAGCATGACGTCCGGCGTGACCAGCGGGGCCGGTTCGTCCGCGGTGACCGAGAGCACACGCAGTGCCTGGCCGAGCGGGATCGCGGCTTGGTGCGTCATCCTGGCGAGCTGGCCGCCGCCCACCATGCCGACGACGGGGAGACCGGTGCGAGAGTCCACGGGGTCGTCAGCCTACCCGTGTGGTGCGGCGCACTCGTGCCCAGGCCAGTCCGGCCAGTCCGAGGGTCAGCACCGCGTAGGCGATCACCTCCGCCCACTTGAGCGCGCCGAGCCGGTCGAACGGCTGGTAGTCGACGTAGCTGTGCTGCACGCCGTGCTCGGTCAGGCACTGCTGATCGCCGCAGACCACGGACGGCGTGATCGGGTTGCCGGCGGCGTCCAGGTAGCCGTTCGACACCTGACCCGCGCCGGACGGCAGGGCCGCGGCGTCCCCGATGCCCATGACCATCCGCTCCGCCGGCAGCCAACGCAGCACCGTGGTGGCGATGGCCAGCCGGACCACCACGAACAGGGCCAGCGTGGTGCCCATGGCCAGCAGCGTCCGGCGCAGCAGCACGCCGACCGCCGCGCCCAGGGCCAGCCCGAACAGCGCGTGCATGACCTGGATCGGCGGCCACAGCTCAAGCGTCTGGTACGGGCCGACGTTGCCCCACACGCCGCTCACCCGCATGGCCCCGACCAGCAGCCAGCTGACCGCCGCGAGCGGCACGGCCAGCAGCAGCGTCGCCCCGGTGAGCAGCGCGGCGCGGCTGCCGAGCCACCGCTCGGGCGACACGTCCTGGCCCCACGCGACGAGATAGGTGCGCTGCTCGTACTCGCGGGAGAGCATCGGCGCGCCCCAGAACACGGCGACCAGCCCGGCCAGCACCGGCGGCCCGTAGGTGAGCACGCTGTCGATGTGCCCCAACTGGCCACCGAGCGCGCCGGCCACGCCGATCCAGCAGTCGTGCTCACCGCATGCGGCGTTGAGCTCCTGCACGGACGACCAGAACGTGATCATCAGCAGCCCCAGCGCGACCACGAACACCGCCGCGCCGATCAGCGCGGCCCGGTGCTGACGCCAGGTGAGCCAGGTCATCGGCTGGTCTCCCGTCGGCGCAGCACCAGCCAGGCCGCCGCCAGCAGCGCCGCGGCGAGCACCGCGTAGCCGCCGAACTCGACGAGCCGCAGGTCGGTGAGCCGGTTCGCCGGCTGGATGTCGACGAACGAGCGCACGATGCCGTGCGCCACCAGGCACTGGTCCTGCGCGGCGATCACCGGATGCTCACCGACGCACACTGACTGCACGGCCGACGCCGCCAGCTCATTGCCGTCACGGTCGAGGTATCCGCCCGCCACGAACATCGCGTCCAGCGGCCGCACCTTGTCGAGCAGCCGCAGCGGCGGCAGCAGATGGGGCCGGGCGATCACGCCGACGTACAGCCGCAGCGCGGCGTAGCCGACGAGCGTGATTCCCATCGACAGCACCACGTTCCGCGTCAACACGCCGACGAGCACCCCGAGCGCGAACCCGGCGATCACGGTGGCCAACTGCAACGGCAGCCACAGGTCGTAATCGGGCGTGGCCTGGATTGCCGTGCCACGCATGCGATCCAGCGTCAGCCGCGCCACCACGTTCACGACGAACGTGAGCACCACTATCGGCAGCAGCAGGTGTGCCACGCGCAACGCCAACCACCGCGTCGCCGGGCGATCTCGGGACCACAGCACAAGGTGTGTGCGTTGCTCGTATTCACGCGCCACCAGCGGAGCGCCCCAGAACACCGCCACCACAACGGCAAAGGCCGGCGGGCCGAGCGTGAGGGCCACCCGCGCCCCGGTCATGGTGCCCGGGCCGTTGACGTTCAGGGTCAGCAGCACGGCCGCGGCGATCAGCACCAGCGCCGCGCCGACGAGCACCTTGACGCGCTCGATCCGCCACGTCAGCCAGGTCATGCCGCCACCGTCCAGCCGGCTGACAGCCGGGCCAGCACCACTTCCTCCAGCGTGGCCGGCCGAACCGTCCACGGCTCGTCCACGGGCGCGTCGCCCTGCAGCACGAACGTGGACTGGCCGCCGGCGTGGCTGGCCTGCACGATCCGGCCCGGCACCGGCGGTTCCGGCGACCGCGGCCCGGTGTACACGCGATGCTCGGCCAGCAGGTCGTCGACGTCGCCGGACATCAGCAGCGCGCCGTCCGCGAGCAGCAGCAGGTGATCGGCGACGCCGCTGAGCTCGGCCACCACGTGCGTGGACATCACCATCGTCATGCCGGTGTCCGCGACCTCGGTCAGCAGCTCGTTGATGACGGCGCGACGGGCCAACGGGTCCAGATCGGACAGTGGCTCGTCCAGCACCAGCAGCGAGGGCCGCGAGCCGACCGCCACCGCGAACGCCACCTGCGCCTGCTGCCCGCCGGACAACTTGCCGCACGGCCGGCCCGGCGGCACGTCGAAGCGGGTCAGCCAGTCGATCGCGCGCCCCTGGTCCCACTGGCGATTCAGCTTGGCGCCGAGGCGAAGCATGTCCAGCGGCGTGAAGTTGCGGTAGAGCGGCTTGTCCTGCGCCACGAACGCGACGCGGCCACCGAGGGGCAGCCGCACCTCGCCCTCGGTCGGCCGGAGCAGCCCGGCGATCATGGTGAGCAGCGTCGTCTTGCCGGCGCCGTTGGTGCCGACCAGCGCCGCCACCCGCCCCTCGGGCAGCTCGAACGAGCAGTCCCGCAGCGCCCATGTGGCGCGGTAGCGCTGGCCAAGCCCGTGGGCGGCCAGCGCGAGGCCGTCGGTCATTCCCTCTCCCTGTCCGGGTCCAGAGCGGTACGCAGCAGCGCGTACACGTCCTCGTCCTCCAACCCGGCCTGTCGGGCCCGGCTCAGCCACTCGGCCAGCTCCTCGTAGAGCCGGCCGAGCGCCTCGCGGTCGCCCGTGCCCAGGCCGGCCTTGACGAATGTGCCGGCGCCCTGCCGGGCCTCCACCAGCCCGGCGAACTCCAGCTCGCGATACGCCTTGAGCACCGTGTTCGGGTTCACCCCGCTGGTGGCGACCACCTCGCGGACCGCGGGCAGCCGGTCGCCCGGCGCCAGCCAGCCCAGCCGCAGCGCCTCACGCACCTGCTGCGCGATCTGGAGGTACGCCGGCAGGCCACTGCCCCGGTCCACCCGGAACTCGACCACGTCGCATCCCCTCGTGCCCGATATTGTGTCACTCGACTACCACACTAACACGCTTGGGCGCGCAGAAAACCCGGCTCGGCCGGGGGCCGAGCCGGGTCGGGGAGGTGCCAGGGACCACGCGACCGGACGTGACAGGGAGCTTGACGTCCGGTCGCGCGGGGGCTTTCAGCCGCCCAGGTGGGCGAGCAGCTCACCGGCCTCGAGATGGCACTCGGGCAGCATCTCCGGCCACACGCTGGGGGTTCCGACCTCGTGCAGGTGCGGGTCTACGGACAGTCTTCGGGCCAGTAACCAGCGCACTCTGGCCAAGCGGGTGTTCATCCGCCCGTCGCGACGGGCCAGCACACCCGCCACCGAGGGGCCGATCAGCGACACGGTCTCGCCGCCGGGGAAGACCTCGCGCAGCACCTGGGCCACCAGCACCATCGCCACCGACCGGGTCCAGCCCTCGACGGCGGACAGGTCGAGGCCGACCAGGAGCAGCACGTGGTCGTCGGCGGCGTCGTCGCGGTAGACCTCGCCGAGGCGGGTGCGCAGGTAGCAAGTGGTGGTCATGCCGGTCATGGCGTCGACGGCCTCGCGGGTGCCGAGCTGGTCGGCGGCGGCGTCGGCCCAACCGAGCGCGGTCGCCCGGAGCAGCTTGGACGGGGTGGCGTCGGGGTCCGGAGAGACCAACGCCTCCTTGGACGTGAGCACGGCGTGCAGCGCGGCCAGGTCGAGCAGCGTCTCGTCCAGACCGGCCCCGGACTTGGCCCGGGCCCGGCCGAGCGCCGGCGCGACCTCGATCAGGTCGGCCCCGGTCACCACCGCCGCGCACACCTCGTCGACCTCGGCCAACGCCCAGTCGCTCGGGAACGGCCACCCGGATGCCAGGCTCGCGGAGCGCCACCGGGACCGTAGTGTGCACAGCGCGTCACGGTGATCGTCTCGGCCGATCAGTGACGAGGCAGCAGAACGCGCAACCACTCGCTGCGCTCCTCTCTACTCCGGACGGGTCGAGGAGTCGACCCGATGTTGTGACGGTCCGCGAACCGGGGCATGACGCGGTTCCCCTCACCCGAATTGGTTGCCGGCGTGACGTCGGGCCCGGGATTCCGTCACACTGTGTCCCCTCAGCAGGGATGGAGGCGGGGACCGGTGGCAACAGCTCCTCTGAATGTGCCTGGTCCCAGCGACGCGGAACTGATCGACTCGGTCCGCAGCGGGAACACGCAGGCGTACGGCTCGCTGTACGAGCGGCACGTCGGCGCCGCCTACAACCTGGCCCGCCAGCTCACCCGTTCGACCGCCGAAGCGGACGATCTGGTGGCCGAGGCGTTCGCCAAGGTGCTGGACACGCTGCGAGACGGCCGCGGTCCCGACTCGGCGTTTCGCGCCTACCTGCTGACCGCCCTGCGGCACACGGCGTACGACAAGACGCGGCGGGACCGCAAGCTGGAGCTGGCCGAGGACGTCACCACGGTGGCCAGCCCCGAGGCCATCAGCGTGCAGTTCAAGGACACCGCGGTGTCCGGGCTGGAGCGCTCGCTCGCCGCGAAGGCGTTCGCCCGGCTGCCGGAGCGCTGGCAGGCCGTGCTGTGGCACACCGAGATCGAGGGCATGTCGCCCGCGGACGTCGCCCCGCTGCTGGGGCTGACCGCGAACGGCGTATCCGCGCTGGCGTACCGGGCGCGTGAGGGCCTGCGACAGGCGTACCTCCAGGTTCACCTCGCGGAGAGCACCGCCGACCGGTGCCGCGCGACCGTCGACCGCCTCGGCGCGTGGACGCGTGGCGGCCTGTCGAAGCGTGAGACGGCCCAGGTGGAGACGCACCTGGACGAGTGCGAGCGGTGCCGTGCCCTCGCCGCCGAGCTGGCCGATGTGAACGGCGCCCTGCGCGCGGTCATCGCGCCGCTGGTGCTGGGCGTCGGCGCCGCCGGCTACCTCGCCACCATCGGGGCCTCCACGGCAAAGGCCGCGACCGTGCTCGCCGCCGGCGCCGGCGCTGCTGGTGCGGGCGGCGCTGCCGGTGCTGCGAGCTCCGTGCCGCGTCAGATGATCGGCGTCGGGGCCTCCGCCGCCGCGCTGGTCGCGGTTGTCGTGCTGGCGTTGACGTCGGGGCAGAGCACGCCCACCATCGCCACCGCCTCGCCGCCGCCGGTGTCTCCCCCGACCGCGACGACCGCGCCGGTCTCACCGACTCAGCAGCCGCCGCCTCCGCCGCCGTCGTCGGCCACGTCGCCGCCGCCGTCCTCGACGACGCCAAGCAGCCCGTCGTCGCCGCCTCCGGTTGTTCCGCCGCCGACCACGACGACTCCCGCACCGAAGGCGGACCTGGTTCCGTCCGTCCCGGGGCAGCCGATCAGCCTCGTGCCGGGCGGGCCGTCCGTCGAGCTGCCGGTCACCGTGACCAACAACGGCAACGGGCCGTCCGACCCGGTCACAGCGACGCTGAACCTGCCGCCCGGCGTCACCGCCGCGCCCGGCGGCCCGCAGTCGTTCGCGGCCAGGGACCTGCTCGCCGCCGACGGCAGGCAGTCCATCAGCTGCACCGGCGGCACCGGCACCATCAGCTGCGCCACGGCCGCCGGGCTGGCGCCGGGCGAGACCGTGACCTTCCGGTTCCAGCTCAGCGCCGGGCTGGACGCCACCGGCGGCCAGATCACCGGCTCGATCATGGCCGGCACCGGCATGGCCATCCAGCTCACCGACGTGGTCGTGCAGGTCCGTCAGCTCGACGACCTGGACCTCACGGCGCAGGTGTGGCACCACGACTTCTGGTCGCCGCGGGTGGACGTGTCCGTGACCAACCGGAGCACGCACGCCGGCGCCGCCACCGTGACCGTGAACGCGCCGACGGACGGCTGGCTGTTCACGCTCGCTCCGTGCAAGCAGGACGGCGAGCAGATCAACTGCCGGTTCGACCTGGCGCGGGGGCAGACCACGCGGTTCAGCGTGTGGGTGTTCCGCTGGCACCACCGCGACGACGCCCTGGGGATCGCCGCGTCGCTGGGCAGCGCGCACAAGGTGATCAGCGTGCCGCTGAACTGCGACCCCGGTGGCGAACTGCCGCCGGTGCCGCTGCCGCCGGGCAACCCGGTGACGCCGACGACGTCCATGACGCTGCCGACGATCCCGACGACGACCACCAAGTCGCCGACGACCACCAAGCCGCCCACGCAGACGACCAAGCCGTCGCCGCCGCCGTCTCAGACCACCGTGCCGCCGCCTCAGACGACGACCACCACGCCGCCGCCGGAGACGACGAGCCCGTCATCCAGCACGCCGCCGCCTCCGCGCAGCGATCCCGGGCTGTGTCTGCCGCTGCTCGACCCACGGTGGCCGTACTGCTGACGGACGGGTCCGACAGCACGCCGACAGCCTGCCCAAACGGCCTCAATCGGGCACTGAGGGTGACCGGATGAACCCTCTCAGGCGGCTGTTCGTACACTGCGGTCGTGTCGTCCGTCGTGCGGTTCGTGTTCAGGTTCTTCCCGGCGCCTCTGCGCGCGTTGATCGTCAAGCACCGCGAGATGGTGCGCTTCGCCATCGTCGGCGGCACCACGTTCGTCATCACCAACGTGGTCTGGTACGGCCTCAAGCTGACCGTGCTGGACACCAAGCCGATCACCGCGCAGGCCATCGGCATCGTGGTCGCCACGATCGTGTCGTACGTGCTGAGCCGCGAGTGGTCCTTCCAGACCCGCGGCGGACGTGAGGGAGCCCACGAGGCCGCCCTGTTCTTCCTGGTCAGCGCCATCTGCGTGGGCATCAACCTGATGCCGACCCTGGTCTCCCGCTACGTGTTCGGGCTCCAGGCGCCGGCCGTCAGCCTGCCGGTGCAGGAGCTGTCCGACTTCTTCTTCGGCTCCATCGTCGGCACCCTGCTGGCCATGGTGTTCCGCTGGTGGGCGCTGAAGAAGTTCGTCTTCCCCGACGCCGACGTGCGCCCCGAGCGGGGCGGCGGCGTCGCGCACCTGCGTGCCGTCAAGGACGACGAGGACGGCCGGTCGTCGCAGGTGGCCTAGCCGGCCCTCGGGCGGACACCTGCGGTTTTCGTCCCTACACTCGGCGACGTGTCCCTAGGCGAAACCCTCATCAGGCGCGTGCCGGAGCCGTTCCGGTCCTTCGCGCTCAAGCACCGCGAGCTGGTGAAGTTCGCCGTGGTCGGCGGCACCTGCTTTGTCATCGACACGGCGATCTTCCTGGGGCTCAAGACCACCGTCCTGGCGACCCACCCGGTCACCGCGAAGATCATCGCCACGCTGATCGCCACCATCGTGTCGTACATCCTCAACCGCGAGTGGTCCTTCCGCACCCGCGGCGGCCGCGAACGCCCGCACGAGGCCGCCCTGTTCTTCCTGGTCAGCGGCGTCGGCGTGGCCCTCAACTCGGTGCCCCTGTGGGTGTCCCGCTACGTCCTGCTGCTCGACCACAACCACCTCACCCCCTTCGGCGTCCAGGTCGCCGACTTCGTCAGCGCCCAGATCGTCGGCACCCTGCTGGCCATGGCCTTCCGCTGGTGGGCCTTCAAGAAGTTCGTCTTCCCCGACGCCAACGCCCGCCCTCGGCTGGTGAAGGACTAGGGCGTTTGGGGTAGTCTGTCGGTGGGAGTTCGACGTCTTGGGCGTCGGGCGAGACGCAGAGCCAGGTGACCTGGGGCAGACCGGGAGCCTGGCTCTACGCATGTCCGCACCCGGTGTCGATGGCGATCTCATAGAGACACCCCTCCAACAGGGCGTGCGGAGCCTGCGCGCCGAGGCGGTGGCTGCGCACCACGCCGGCCACCACATCCGCCGCCCACAGCAGTGGCTCATTCGCGGCGAACTCGTGGTCGACCCGGAAATCCGCCGTCGCGGGTAGTGCGTACCTGGCGCCGGCGACCGTGCGGACGTCGCGTCGATTGAGTTCGCGTTCCCGCGCCTCCATGAGCAACCGGTCCACGCCCAGGCTGTGCAACTCGACCACCAGCCGCGTCAGACAGGCCGCGCGGGCGCGCTCCTGCCGCCGCTGCGGAACCGGCGTGCCGACCGTGACGACGTGGAAGCCGTCCACCGAGGCCAGGCGCTTGGCGGAGTCCTCCTGCTGCCGGGGATCCATCTCGTTCCAGTGCAGCTTGTGGGTCTTGCGAGAGCCACGCAGTTCCAGCATGACCTCGCGCACCTCATCGTGAATCGGCGGCGGGAAGACGGCGGCGGCGAGGACGTAGAAGCCGTGGACGGGGTCCTCCTGGAAGGACTCGTCCGCGAACGCGGTCAGGGCAACGGACACCCGATGAGGCTAAACGGAGTAACCGACAACATCTTTCGGGCCAATGTGCTCAAGGCCCTGCCCGAAACCGCATTTCGGTGTGCCGGAGAGCGGGACTCGCGGGGGTGTCAGCGGGGGCCGGGGTCGGCGCGCCAACCTACGCCGGCCAGGACGTCGTCGGGTTTGGGGACGGGGAGGAAGATCAGGAAGGTGGCGGGGCGGGGGGTGGCCAGCTGCATGCGGCCGCCGTCGGCGTCGACGAGGGCGCGGGCGAGGGCGAGGCCGACGCCGGTGGAGCCGTGGCCGGAGACGCCGCGTTCGAAGATGTGGCTGGCGAGCTCGTCGGGGACGCCGGAGCCGTTGTCGGTGACCTCGATGACGGCGGTGCCCTCGCCGGTGCGGGCGGTGAGGGTGACGGTGCCGCCGCCGTGCTGGAGGGCGTTGTCGAGCAGGACGCCGATGGCCTCGCGCAGGCGGGCGGGGGTGGCCCGGACGACGAGGGTGTCGGGCACCTTCATGCGCAGGAAGCGGCCGTCGGCCCGGAGGCGCTGACGCCACTCCTCGACGATGGTGGGCAGCTCGGTGGCGAGGTCGAGGGGCTCGGCGCCAAGGGCACGGGCGGCGCGGGCAGCGGCGAGGAGCTCGTCGAGGACCTCGGCCAAGCGGTCGGCCTGCTCAAGTGCGGCGCCGGCCTCGGCGGCGGTCTCCTGGTCGGGGTGCATGGCCAGGGCCTCCAACCGCAGCTGGAGGGCGGTGAGCCGGCTGCGCAGCTGGTGGGAGACGTCGCCGACGAGTTCACGCTCACGGGTGACGAGCTGCGCGAGGGCGGCAGCGGAGGTGTCGAGGGCCTCGGCGAGGGCGTCGAGCTCCTGCACGCCGTGGCGGCGGGCGTCGGGGCGGAAGTCGCCGGCGCCGAGGCGGGTTGCCCGCTCGGCGACGTGCTGGAGGGGCTCGGCGAGTCGCCGGGCGGTGAGGGTGGCGACGACGGTGCCGATGCTGACGGACAGCACGAGCAGCAGCAGCACCAGCCCGCCCTCGCTGAGCTGGGTGCTGCGCATGTCGCTGTCCGAGATGGACAGTTCGACGGTGCCGGCCGGCACGATGCTGGAGGACGCGGAGATCTGGCCGCCGCTGATGGGCGAGCGCAGGGTGCTGACCTTGCCGTCGGGGCCGGTCAGCTGCACGTAGGCCTGTTTCTGCACGGCGATCTCGATCGCCTTGAGGTCGAACGCCCGCGACTTGGCCCACTGCTCGTCGAGCAGGTCGGCGACGCGGGCGGCGTTCTCCTGCACCTGGGCCCGCGCGTTGCCCTCGACGAGCAGCACGGTCGTGTAGACCAGCGGGCCGCCCAGCGCGAGCCCGGTGACGGCGACCGCGAGCAGGATCGCCTGGAGGATCTTCTTGCGCATGCGGCTACTCGGAGTTGAAGCGGAACCCGACGCCGCGCACGGTGGCGATCCGGCGCTCGGCGGCCTTGGGCGAGCCGTCGCCCAGCTTCCGGCGCAGCCACGACATGTGCATGTCGAGGGTCTTGCTGCTCTTCAGCTCGGGCCCGCTCCAGACGTCGGAGAGAATGTCCTCCCTGGTCACGACCTGGCCGGCGTGCTGCATGAGCACCCGCAGCAGCTCGAACTCCTTGTTGGCCAGCTGGAGCTCACGCCCGTCCACGGTGACCCGCCGGGCGGCCAGGTCCATGCGCACGCCGTTGACCTCGACGGTGCCGGGGGCGCGGCGGCGCAGCAGGGCCCGGATCCGGGCCAGCAGCTCGGCCAGCCGGAACGGCTTGGCCACGTAGTCGTCGGCGCCGGCGTCGAGCCCGACCACGAAGTCGACCTCGTCGGCCCGGGCGGTCAGCATCAGCACCGGCACGCTGCGGCCGCCGGCACGCAGTCTCCGGCACACCTCCAGCCCGTCCATGCCGGGCAGCCCCAAGTCCAGCACGAGCAGGTCCACGCCGCCGGCGGTGGCCGCGTCCAGCGCGGCCGGCCCGTCCCCGACGACGTGCACGGCGTAACCCTCGCGGTTGAGGGCACGCGACAGCGGATCGGCGATCGCCGGATCGTCCTCGGCCAGCAGTACCACGCTCACGCGCTCAGCCTAGGCGTGACAACATCCAACCCGTGTCAACCTTTGGTGCTGACTTGGCGCTGGCCTTGCGCCTGGCGGATGCGGCCGATGCGATAACACTGTCCCGGTTCCGGGCTCGGGACCTGCGCGTAGAGCGCAAACCGGACCGAACGCCGGTGACCGACGCGGATATCGCCGTCGAGGACGCGGTGCGGGAGCTGCTCGCCACCGAGCGCCCGGACGACGCGATCCTGGGCGAGGAGCGCGGCGGCAGCGCCGGACCTGGGCGGACGTGGGTGCTGGACCCGATCGACGGCACCAAGAACTTCCTGCGCGGGGTGCCGGTCTGGGGCACGCTGATCGCGCTGGTGGTGGACGGCCTGCCGCAGGTCGGCCTGTGCAGCGCGCCGGCGCTGGGCCGCCGCTGGTGGGCGGCGGCGGGCGAGGGCGCGTGGACGTCGGACCCGCTGGCCGAGCCGCGAAAGATCTCCGTCTCGGGCGTGTCGGACCTGGCCGACGCCTATCTGACGACGACGGACCTCGGCGCGTGGACGAAATACCACTCGCGGGAGGCCTATCTGCGGCTGGCCGACGCCTGCTGGGAGAGCCGGGCGTTCGGCGACTTCTGGTCGCACTGCCTGGTCGCCGAGGGCGTGATGGACGTCGCCGCGGAGGCCATCGTCAATCCGTGGGACGTGGCGTTCGCGCAGATCCTGGTCACCGAGGCGGGCGGCCGCTTCACGGATCTGACGGGCAAGCCGGACTATTCGGCCGGCTCGGCGCTCAGCACGAACGGCGTTCTGCACGACGACGCGCTGCGGCTGCTGACCCGCTAGGCCGGAGTGGGCGGCGCCTGCTCAACAGCGGGCGCCGCCTCGGCCACGGCCGGCAGCACGCCGACGGCGCCTCGGGCGACCTGGGCCCAGGTCAGGCGGCCGAACAGGTAGTGGCACGCCACCTGCTCGTTGGTGAAGCGGGCCCAGTCGTAGCGATTGCCCTGCTCACGCCAGAACACCTCCCAGGTGACGGCGTTGTCCTCGCCGACGGGCTCCTCGCGCAGCAGGCACCAGGCGTTGTCGGCCTCGGTGCCGACGGAGATCACCTCGGCCGGCACGCCGACGGTCTCGAGCCACGTGGTGATCGACTCGACGTTCATGCGACAGCCTCCAGAAAGCCCAGCGCGACGAGGTCGGCGGCGGGATAGACGGACCGGTAGCGGACGCCGCCGCCGGTCTGGCCGAACCAGGCGGCGCTGATGGTCTGCCATATGGGCAGCGGGGCGAGCACCCGGTACCGGCGGTAGCCGGCGTCGAGGTGCTCGGGCGGCAGCGAGCGCTGGGTGAACGGGGTGCCCTCGGCGCCGAAGACGCGGCCCTCGGGCGTGCCGAAGCGATCGATGACCACGCCGGGTTCGAGCACCACGGCCTCGCCGGCGTCGCAGCCGCCCTCGGGGAACAGCTCGCCGGGCGGCCACGCGTACTCGGCGCGGCGGTCCTCGGCGCCGGCACGGACGAGGAACCGGCGGTCCCAGTCGCGTTCGTTCTCACCGCCGAGGGGGTCGTAGCCCTCGGCCAGCTCGTCGCCGTCACGCGGTTCGGGCGCGTCGGCACGCGTCGAGCCGAGGGCCTGGATGAGTCCGGAATCGGGGTGGTCGTGCGGCGGGAACCGCAGGCCGGCGGCGTAGTCGACCTCGGCCGCCGGCGGCGGCAGCTGGCGCGCGGGCCGTGAGCTCGGCGTGGGCATGTGCCCGATGGGGAACATGTAGACCAGGAACAGCCCGGGCGCGACGGTCGGCTTCCTCACCACGGGCTTGATCACGGCCGCGGCCGCGGCGCGATGGTCGTCGATGTAGACGCCGGAGACGTCGCCGGGACGCCGCGTCGTGTTCACGACGGCAGCGGCCCCGGCGGCGTTTCCGGGCTGCTGCGCATAGCCAGCACCGGCGCCGGACTGGCCGGCGCCGGGCTGACCAGCGACAACACCACCGGCGGCACCCCCAGCGCCGCCGGCGACCGAACCCCCGGCAGCAGGCCCGCCAGCCACCGGACCGCCCGGAACAGCACCACCGGGAGCGCCGGGCTGGATCACCGCGGGCTGCCCCGGAGCCCCGGGAACGCCGGGCTGACCGAAGGCCGGCGGCACGGTCCCTCGGGTCACCGGCATCCCCGGCGGCGGCGCACTCTGTGCCGGCCCCGAGCCGATGCTCGGCGAGTTGTCCGCGGCCGGCGGCGTCCAATAACCGCCCCCGCCACCGGTAGACGGCGGCTGGTAGGCGGGCGCCTCGGGCACCGGCGGCGGGGAGTAGACGGGCGCGGCGGCGGACTGCACGGTCGTCCCCTGCGGCGTGTGCGGCGGCGGCACGTGCACCGGGCCGGTCGGCGTGGGATCCGAGTAGACGGGCGGCGGCGAGTACCCGCCGCCATAGTTCGGAGCAGGCGTGGCGGCGTCGATGACGTGCCGCGGCACGGGCCCGGTCGGCGCGGCCGAGTTGTCCGGCGGCGGCGCCCCGGCCGGCCCGGTGTTGACCGGGAACTGTCCGGTCTTGATCGGGAACTGCCCGGTCGGCGAGTCGTCGGCCGATCCCGGCAGCATCGGCAGACCGGTCTTCGGGTCGATCACGTTGCCGGTGGTTTTGTCGACATAGTGACCGGTCGACGGGTCGTACTGCACCTGCGACGGGTCGACCTGGACGCCCGGCGTGATCGAGTCGACGTCCGGCAGCCCGGCGGACAACCCCAGCAGGCCGCCGTCCGGCCCGACCGTCTTGTCCTTGCCGGTGAGGGCCGCCGGAGCGTCGGCCGACACCACGGGCGCCGCCAGAACGGCGGGATTCACGTCGGAGGTCAGGGTGCCGAGAATGCCGTTGATGTCCGCCCCGGCCCCGGACAGCAGCGTGTTCAGGCCGGCCTTCGACACGTCACCGGGCGCGGCGTTGGCCGCCCCGGCGTGCTGCGACACGGCCGTCAGCTTGCGGACGATGTCCACCTTGGCCGCGCCGATCTTCTGCGCGGCCTGCTCCAGCCGGTCGGCGGCAGCCAGACAGCCCTTCACGGCCTGCGTGAACTTGGCGTTCTCGCCGTGCACGAACTTGCCCCAGAAGTCGTCGGCGGCGTCCGCGGCCTGGCCGCTCATCGCCCCGAACGCGTCGCTGGCGGTCCGGTCGGCGTCCTTGGCCAGCGTCGTCAGCTTGGTGGCCGCGGTGCGCCAGGCCTGGGCGGCGGCGCGCATCGCCGTCTCGTCGGCCTGCGGCCACTGCACGCCGACCTGCCCGGCGATCTCGGCCAGGTCGGCCGGCAGGGTGATCCCCATGACTGGTTGAGTCCCCTCAGTCCGAACGTCCGGTGGCGATGGCCGTGTCGACCGCCCGGTGGATGTGCGCGTGCTCGGTCAGCCGCCCGCCGACGTCCGTCAGCTGCCCCGGGAACGCCTTGACCAGCTCGAACGTCGCCTCGGCGGCCTCGGTGTAGCCGCGGGCGAAGCTCTGCCCGACCTGGTCGCTCCCCCAGCACTCGCCGGCCGCGGCCAGCGCGTCGGACAGCTCGGTGAAGATCGACTGCGCGGTGCCGGACAGGCCGTCGAGCTGCCCGGCCCGGTCCAGGACGCGGTCGACGTCGGTGCTGAAACCGCCGGTGTTCACGTGTGGCTCCCGTCGCTCAGCCAGTTGCGGTTCTCGAAGCTGTCGTCCTCACGAGACTTTCGCACGGGCCGCTCCGGCTCCTGCGCCAACTCCGACTCGCTGACGTCGGCCCGACCGGACAGCACGGCCTCCGGGTCGGCATCGGCCGGCAGCACCGGGGCCAGCTGCTCGTGCATGCGCTTGGTCGCCCCCGCGACCGCGACGTCGGTGGTGCGCACGATCAGCTCGGCCAGCTCCGACGGCCGCAGCCGCCGGTAGGCCTGTTCGTCGATGACCAGGTCGATCAGCGTGCCTCTGGGCCCGACCGTGACCGTGACCAGTTCGTCATGGCTGGTCGCGGTTTCGCGGATGGCGGCCATGCCCCGCTGCACCGCTACCAACTGCTCTCGACTGCGCCGGTAGTCGGCCATCAGCTGGTCGACTTCGCCCTGGTGGTCAACTGGCACGCCGATCCCTCCACGCTGGTGAGCACGTCAGTGCTTCGGACGCCCGTTCGCCCCGTTCGGTTCCACTCCATCGGGTAGGAATGAGCAGTGATCGCCTATGAGGACCTTCCCACCGGCCGTGTGATCGAGCTCGGCAGCGCCGTCGTCGACAAGGACGAGATGCTGGCCTTCGCCGCCCGCTTCGACCCGCAGCCGTTCCACCTGGACGAAGAGGCCGGCAGGAACTCCGTGCTGGGCGGCCTGTGCGCCTCCGGCTGGTTCACCATGAGCCTGTGGATGCGCGCGTACGTGGACCACGTGCTGGCCGACTCCACCTCGCAGGGCTCGCCCGGCGGCAAGGACCTGCTGTGGCCGGCCCCGGTTTTCCCCGGCGACAAACTGGACTTCTCGCTGGAAGTGCTGTCCGCTCGGCTGTCCAGGAGCCGGCCCAATCTGGGCTTGGTGGAGATCCGCGCCCAGGGCGACCGCGACGGGCAGCCGGTGCTGCGGTCCACGTTCACGGGCATGTTCGCCACCCGGCCCTGACGGGCACCCGTTGGTGCTTGAGCCGGTCGTGGTCACGTGATTGCGTTCGACACGGATGTCCACGACAGCTCTAGGGGGAGCGCCCATGCGTTGGCTGCATCTGGTCACGGCGGTGGCGGTGGCGGCGGGCACGGTGCTGTGTCCGCCGGAGCAGTCCCAACTCCAGCGGCTGGCCGACGAGTTGCTCAAGGCGGGGGCGCCGGGGGTGATCGTGCGCGTGGACGACGGGCACGGGCGGCCGGTGGAGATCGCGGAGCAGGCTGACTGGACGAAGCGGGACCATCGGCTGGACGCGGACGACGGCTTCCGGATGGGCTCCAACACCAAGACCATGATGTCGACGCTGGTGCTGCAACTGGTGGCGGCCGACCGGCTCGCGTTGACCGACCCGGTGGAGAAGTGGTTGCCGGGCCAGGTGCCCGACGGCGGCGCGATCACGCTGAAGATGCTGTTGCAGCACACCAGCGGGCTGTTCGACTACACGAACGACGAGCGGCTGCTGCCGTCGGTGCTGGGCAGGGACCCGCACCGGTGGACGTCGGAGGAGCTGCTGGCCATCGGGGTGTCGAACCCGCCGAAGTTCCCGCCGGGCACCAAGTGGGAGTACAGCAACACGAACTACGCGGCGATCGGCGCGGTGCTGGAGCGGGTCACCGGGCGCACGCTGGCCGACCTGGTGCGGGACCGCATCGCCCGGCCGCTGGGCCTCTCGCACACCTACTTCGCTGACGACGCAACGTGGTTCGGCCCGCACGTCCACGGCTACGAACCGGATGCCGCGCACATGCCGCAGGAGGTGCCGCCCGAGTTCCGGGATCTGGCCGGCCCCAGGCGTGACGGCCATGTGGACGTGTCGGGCAGCAGCCCGAGCTGGGGCGGCGCGGCCGGGGCGATCGTGTCGAACGCCGAGGACTGGTCGCGTTTCTACCACGCGTTGATGGGCGGAAAGCTGTTGCCGCCCAAGCAGTTGGCGCAGATGCGTGACACGGTGCCGGTGTTCCCGGACCAGCCGGACGGCCCGGGCTACGGGCTGGGCATCGACACCCTGAAGACGCCGTGCGGCACGGTGTGGCATCACGACGGCGGGCTCCCGGGCTATCTCAGCGCCAACTTCACCGACGCGGCCGGGGACCGCACTGCATCGGTGTTGATGTCGACGGAGTTCTTCAGCGAGTTCGACGCCGAGCCGCAACTGACGGCCGCCTACAAGGCGCTGGCCGACGCCGCGGTGTGCACGATGTTCAACGTAAGCCTGAGCTGACGGCCTCGTGCACGACACGGGCCAGCGCGGAACCGATCCGTGACCGGGGCCCACCATACGGTTCGGCGGGCCCGGAAGTGGGGCACAGCAGGACGATCGCGTCGGTGGCGGTGCCGGTGCCGTCGACGCCGGCCTCGAAAAGGGCCTGGGACTTGGCTTCCGTGACGGTGGCGACGGCGTTCACCAGCGCCGCCGGACCCAACCGGACCGGCAGCCGGCACACGGCGTTGATGGTGCCGATGCGCTCCCCGGCGACATCGGGCGCGCCGGCCCAGGTCGGCACGCTGACCCCGGTGGTGACCTCGGCGGTCACGCCGCGTTCGGTCACGGAGACGACCTTGCGCACGTCGACGGCGGTCAGCAGGCCGGTCCCGGGCCCGGTCAGCCGGAGCTCGGCCGCGATCTCGGCGACGTGCTGGTCGGGGTCGAGGCGGTCGTAGCCGTCCGGCACGGTCGCGTTGAGCACCCAGCCGCGCTCCCCGACGCCGCCGCCGAAGGGCGCGGAGGAGATGGTCAGCCGGGGTGGGTCGAAACGCCACACGAGCACGGGTAACGAGTCGACGTAGGCGACGATCACCGGAGTTCTCGGCGCACCAGGGCCCGTTTGATGCCGCGGCGGCCGATGAGCTCGAAGCCGGCGTCGAGGAACATCGACAGTGTCCCGTGGTAGAGGGTGCTGACCTGCTTGCGCTCCCCCTCGGTGTCTGTCGGGTAACCCTCGATGCACCGGGCCCCGTTCTCGGCCGCGTACGTCACGGCGGCGTCGAGCAGCGAGCGGGTGACGCCGGTGCCGCGGGCCGTGGCGACGACGAAGAAGCACGTCACCGACCACACGTCCGACAGGTCCTCACGGGGATCGGGCGGCGCGGCGACGGCGGACCGGTCCAGCCGGATGTGCGCCAGGCGGGGCGCGACGGCGGCCCAGCCGACAGCCCTGCCGCCGGCGTCCAGGGCCAGCAGCCCGACGGGCTCGCCGGCGCTGACGAGCTCCCCCAACGCTTCCCGGTTGGGCTCGCCCTTGTTGCGTTTGAAGTCGTTGGCCGTGCGCCGGAACCACATGCACCAGCAGCCGCTGGCGCCGCCCTGCGGCCCGAGCAGCTCCTGCAGCGCGGGCCAGTTCTCCTCGGTCAGGGCGACGACGGTGACGTCGAGGCCGGTGCCAGCACTCATCCGGCCAGTGCCCGCACGACCCGGGACGGGCTCGGCCGCCCCAGCCGCTCGGCCATCCACGCGCTGGTGCCGACCAGCTTGTCCAGGTCGACCCCGTGCTCGATGCCCAGGCCGTCCAGCATCCACACCAGGTCCTCGGTGGCGAGGTTGCCGGTCGCCGACTCGGCGTACGGGCAGCCGCCGAGGCCGCCGGCCGAGGAGTCCACTGTGGTCACGCCGCAACGCAGCGCGGCCAGGGTGTTGGACAGCGCCTGCCCGTAGGTGTCGTGGAAGTGCACGGCCAGGTTGTCGGTGGTCGGGAAGCCGCCGACGACCGCCTCGACCTGCCCCGGCGTGGCGACGCCGATGGTGTCGCCCAGCGACAGCTGCGAGCAGCCCATGTCCAGCAGCCGGGTTCCGACCGACACCACCTGGGCCGGCTCGACGTGCCCCTCCCAGGGGTCGCCGAAGCACATCGACACGTACGCCCGGACGTCCAGGCCCTCCTTGCGGGCCCGGGCGACGACCGGGTCGAACATGGCGAACTGCTCGTCCAGGGTGCGGTTGAGGTTCTTGGACGCGAAGGTCTCGGTGGCGCTGCCGAAGATCGCGATGTGCCGGACGCCGGCCGCGAGAGCGCGGTCGAGGCCGCGCTCGTTGGGCACCAGCACCGGATACGAGACGCCCTCACGTTGCTGGAGGCCGGCCAGCAGCTGCTCGGCGTCGGCCAGCTGCGGCACCCACTTCGGGTGCACGAAGCTGGTCGCCTCCAGCACCGACAGGCCGGCGTCGGCCAGCCGGTCCAGGAACTCCAGCTTCACGGCCACGTCGACCACGGACGACTCGTTCTGCAGGCCGTCGCGCGCGCCGACCTCCCAGATCGTCACCCGCTCCGGCAGGCCCTCGCCGCGCACCGTGCTGGGCAGGCCGACCGACCGGGCCGTCACCGCTCGCCCCGGCTGTGGCCCGGATGGAAGTCGTCGCTCGGGTCGTCGTTGATCTCCCGGTAGAGCAGCGAGTGCACGTACTCCACCTGGGGGATGTCGTCGAACTCCAGCGGCTCGTCCGAGGCCGACTCGATGATCAGCGTGCCCGCGCCGACCAGCCGGTCCAGCAGGCCGTGCCGGAACTGCACGCTGTTGATCCGGGACATCGGGATGTCGATGCCGGTGCGGGTGAGCACGCCCTCGCGCACCATCACCCGGTGGGTGGTGAGCACGAAGTGCGTGGTCCGCCAGCGGATGAGCGGGCCGAGCAGGATCCAGATGATCACGATGAGGGCGATCGCCCCGATCGCGATCCAGGCGTAGAGATGCCAGCTCTGGTTGCTGACCAGCGCCGCGAGGTAGGCGCCGGCGGCGACGGTGATCAGGAAGATCACGATCGGCCAGAACAGCATCTTCCAGTGCGGGTGCTTGTGGATCACGACGTGCTCGTCGTCGCCGAGCAGGTCGTCTGGATAGGCCACGGCGATTCCTCCCGAAGCTGGTGACGCCGCCACGGTACCGGTGGTCAGCCGGCGGCCGATCGGAGGTGCACCACGTCACCTGCGTGGACGCTGTGTCGGGACCCGTCGTCGGCCCGCACCACGAGCTGCCCGTCGGTGTCGATCTCCACCGCCGTGCCGACCAGCTCCCGGTCGCCGGGCAGCTCGATCCGCACCCGCAGGCCCAGCGTCGAGCAGTGCTGCCGGTACTCGGCGTGCAGGCCGGAGGCGATCGGGTCGCCCTGGTGCCCACGCCACGTGTCGTCGAGATCGACGAGGTGTTTCAGCAGTTCGACGGCGATTTCCGTACGGTCCGTGGTGGTCGCCCCCTGCTGCTCCAGGGACGTCGCCGGCAGGCCGCCCGCGCCCGGCGGGACGCCGTCCGGCAGGGCCGCCACGTTCAGGCCCATGCCCAGCACGATGGCCCCGTCGGCCTCGGCCAGCACCCCCGCGCACTTCGAGCCGTTGGCCAGCAGGTCGTTCGGCCACTTCAGGACGGCGTCGACGCCGATCCCGCGGGCCGTGCGGGCCAGGGCGATCCCGGCCAGCAGCGTGATCCACGGGATGCGGTGCGCCGGCACGGCCGGGCGGAGCAGGACGCTCACGTACAGGCCGGTGTAGGGGGGCGACACCCAGTTGCGGGCCCGGCGGCCCTGGCCCGCGGTCTGCTCCTCGGCGAACAGCACGGTCCGGTCCGCGCCGCCGGCCTGGGCCGCGGCGCGGAGGTCGGCGTTGGTGGAGCCGGTGCTCGCGACCACGTCGACCCGGGCGTACGGGCCGATCAACGCGGCCCGCACCCTGTCGACGTCGAGCGCTACCCGATCTGCGGTCACCGATCGAGCGTAGGCGATGGGCCGAAAGGGTATTTCCCCGGTCGGCGCCGACCGGGGAAATAGCGGGCCGGGGTCAGACCGCCGGCACCCAGCTCTGATCGGTCGGCAGCGGAATGTTTCCGTGCACGGCTCCGTGCTGGCCGTACACCGTGCCCGCATTCGGCCGGTGATGCCGCAGGACCGAGGAGAAAAGCTCGCTGAAGCTGCACGTGCCGTTCGGCGTGTCGGCCGATTCACAGGCCGAGATGTAGACGTTGCCGTAATAACCGGCCGGGAAGATGTTCTGCATGTTGTTCCACAGGTCGGCCGGATTCACCCAGAAAGCGTGGTGCTCGTCGCCGATCACCGGGCCGCCGTCGTCGCCGACCGCGGCCCCGTGGGCGATGACGAACAGGTTCTCCGAGACGCCCAGCGCGGGCACGGGGGTCGCGAAGACCGCGTGACAGGCGCCGTAGACCTGGGGATTGGCCGCCGACTGGGCCTGGCCCACGTGCAGCGTTCCGGCGTCGTCGTCGGTGCACACCGCGAGAATCATGACCACTCCTTTCGGCTGGCGCGCACGTCAGCTGGCGCGCACGGTCCAGTTGTTGCGGGCGTCGAGCACGGCGGTCATCGCGAAGGTCGAGTCGAACGGCACCTGGGCGGTGTTGCTGATCTCCTCGACGTCCAGCGCGACGCCCTGCTCGAAGGTGCCGGCCGCCACCCAGTAGGTGGGATGCGGCGTGAACACCAGGTTCTCGTTGGGCTGGGCCTGCACCGCGAACGTGCCGGACCCGGACATGCCGATGCCGACCGAGGCGGTGTCGGCCGGGATGTCGGCCAGCTCCCGGACGTACAGGCCGCCGCGCTGCGGGGTGCCCGCGGCCGCGCCGGGCTGGAACGTGAAGGCGCCCTGCTGGTAGTCGAACAGCACCTGGTTGGCGTTGGTGTCGCCGGGATCGGCCGGCCACGCCTGCGAGGCGCCGAACCGCACGCCCGGTTTCAGCACTCCCGTCTGCGACCAGACGAACGAGTAGTCGATCTGCCAGGTGAACACCTCCACCGTCGTCGGCCACAGCGGCACCGCCAGCCAGGCCAGCGACAGCGCGTCCCGCACGCCGAGATCCGGGCTGCGCTGATAGACGCAGAAATCCGCGAAGTGCGACGAATTGTTCACGACGGTGAGCGTGTACGTCGTTCCGGTCATTTGTAAAACCTCCCGATTAGCGACGGCCCCGAATTGGCCGCCCATCCAGTAGACGACCGGCGATGGCGGCCGTCAAGACCGCACGCCATCACTCTTTCGATCGAAAGGGAGTTCCCTTTCGGCCCAGTGGCGCAACAATTGACGCGAAGGGTCGCGCGTTTCATATTCACTAGACGGAGACGAAAAAGTGACGGAAGAATTCACGGGCAATCCGGCGGGCTGTGAGCGGTGCGGCGGGGCGCTGCGCCCCCGGTCGGTGGGCCGCCCGGCCCGGTACTGCTCGGTCCGCTGCCGGCAGCAGGCCTACCGGACCCGCAGACGCCAGGCCGAACGCCTGCTGTCGGGCACGCTGAGCAGGCAGGTCCACGACCTGGCCAGGCAGCTGGAGGACAACACCAGGCTGATCAGGATCCTGGTGCGCGGCTGGACCCCGCCCGACCAGGAGCCGAACCTGGCCGAGCTGGGCCACACCGCCCGGGAGCTGGCGGTCGCGCTGTGCCGGGTCTGCTCGCGGCTGGACGGCGGATCCGTCACCGCGTCGTCGGCCGACGAAATCGACGAGGATGCGGTGCCGCTGCCACGCCGGGGCACGTGACGTGGGCTACGTGTCAGTAACCTCCGGTTCCGGACCTGGTTAGAGTGCGTGCGCATGAGCAGTGCGACCGAGCCCGTGGGTGTGGCGTCGTCTGACGAGCCGGACATCCACACCACCGCCGGCAAGCTGGCCGACCTCTACCGCCGCAACGACGAGGCGGTGCACGCCGGCTCCGAGCGTGCCATCGAGAAGCAGCACGCCAAGGGCAAGCTCACCGCCCGGGAGCGGATCGACCTGCTGCTCGACCCCGGCTCGTTCACCGAGCTGGACGAGCACGCCCGGCACCGGTCGACCAACTTCGGCCAGGAGCGCAACCGCCCCTACGGCGACGGCGTGGTCACCGGCTACGGCACCGTCGACGGCCGGCGGGTGTGCGTGTTCAGCCAGGACGTGACCATCTTCGGCGGCTCGCTGGGCGAGGTCTACGGCGAGAAGATCGTCAAGATCATGGACCTGGCCATGAAGACCGGCAGCCCGATCGTCGGCATCAACGAGGGCGGCGGCGCGCGCATCCAGGAGGGCGTGGTCTCGCTCGGCCTGTACGGGGAGATCTTCCGCCGCAACACCCACGCCTCCGGCGTGATCCCGCAGATCTCGCTGATCATGGGCTCGGCCGCCGGCGGCCACGTCTACTCGCCGGCGCTGACCGACTTCACCGTCATGGTGGACAAGACCTCGCACATGTTCATCACCGGCCCGGACGTGATCAAGACCGTCACCGGCGAGGACGTGGGCTTCGAGGAGCTCGGCGGCGGCCGCACGCACAACACCAAGTCGGGCAACGCGCACTACCTGGGCAGCGACGAGCAGGACGCGATCGCCTACGTCAAGGAGCTGCTGTCCTACCTGCCGTCCAACAACCTCGCCGAGCCGCCGGTCTTCCCCGGCCTGGAGGAGGACGGCTCGGTGGCCGACGCGCTCAGCGACACCGACCGCGAGCTGGACACGCTGATCCCGGACTCGGCCAACCAGCCCTACGACATCCACGAGGTGATCTCCCGCGTCGTCGACGACGGCGAGTTCCTCGAGGTGCACCAGCTGTTCGCGCCCAACATCGTGGTCGGCTTCGGCCGGGTCGAGGGCCACGCGGTGGGCGTGGTGGCCAACCAGCCCACGCAGTTCGCCGGCTGCCTGGACATCGACGCCAGCGAGAAGGCCGCCCGCTTCGTGCGCACCTGCGACGCCTTCAACATCCCGGTGCTGACCTTCGTGGACGTGCCGGGCTTCCTGCCGGGCACCGACCAGGAGTGGAACGGCATCATCCGGCGCGGGGCCAAGCTGATCTACGCCTACGCCGAGGCCACGGTCCCGCTGGTCACTGTGATCACCCGCAAGGCCTACGGCGGCGCGTACGACGTGATGGGCTCCAAGCACCTCGGCGCGGACCTGAACCTGGCCTGGCCGACCGCGCAGATCGCGGTGATGGGCGCGCAGGGCGCGGCCAACATCGTGCACCGGCGCACCCTGGCCGAGGCCAAGGAGCGCGGCGAGGACGTGGAAGCGTTGCGCGCCAAGCTGATCCAGGAGTACGAGGACACGCTCTGCAACCCGTACGTGGCCGCCGAACGCGGATACGTCGACTCGGTGATCCCGCCCTCCTACACCCGCGGCTACATCGCCCGCGCGCTGCGCACGTTGCGCGAGAAGCGGGAAGCCCTGCCGCCCAAGAAGCATGGGAACATCCCCCTGTGAGCGCCGAGCAGCCGCTGCTGCGTGTCGTCCGGGGCAATCCGGACGACACGGAGCTGGCCGTGCTGACGGCGGTGGTGGCCGCCATCGCCGCCGCACCGGTCCAAACGGACGAACCCGTTGTGCCGTCCCGATGGGGCGCACCCCAGGTGCGCCGGCCCCTGCGGACGGGGCCCGGCGCGTGGCGGTACTCCTTCCGCTGACCTGAGACCCGTCTATCGGCTCTACTGGACGGCGACGGCCGGTTCGTAACGTCGTTCCGGTGAAGGTGACACGGTTATCCACCCTGCTGACCGTCCTGATCGCCGGGGTAACTCTGCTCGTCGCCCCGGCATCAGCCGGCGCCGCCCCGCACGACAGCGGCAGCCAGCCGACGTACAACTACGCCAACGCGATCCGTGAGACCGCGTGGGTCGACACCGGGTTGAAAGACCCGGCCGGCAAGGCGGTCCGGGTCGCCGCGGACATCATCCGGCCGTCCGAGCTGACCGCCAACGTGCCGGTGATCATGGATGCCAGCCCGTACTACGCCTGCTGCGGGCGTGGCAACGAGAGCCAGCTCAAGACCTACGACTCGGCCGGCAAGCCGGTGCAGTTCCCGCTGTACTACGACAACTACTTCGTGCCGCGCGGCTACGCCATCGTGCTGGTCGACCTGGCCGGCACCAACCGGTCCAACGGCTGCGTGGACATCGGCGGCCCGTCGGACATCGGCTCGGCCAAGGCGGTGATCGACTGGCTCAACGGGCGCAGGACCGGGTACACCTCGGCCTCCGGGTCGACCACCGTGAAGGCCGGTTGGACCAGCGGCAACGTCGGCATGATCGGCAAGTCGTGGGACGGCACCATCGCCAACGGCGTGGCTGCCACCGGGGTCGCCGGGCTCAAGACGATCGTGCCGATCTCGGCCATCTCCTCCTGGTACGACTACTACCGGGCCAACGGCGCGGACCTGGCCGCCGGCCAGCCGTCCGGGCTGTCGACGCTGGTGGAGACCTCGGCCGCGCAGAGCGGCTGCCGCAGCGTGCAGTCGGCCATCGACGCCGGCTCGCCGACCAACGGCAACTACACGTCCTGGTGGGACCAGCGCAACTACTACGCGCAGGCCGCCAACGTGCACGCCAGCGTGTTCGTCGCGCACGGCATGGAGGACGACAACGTCAAGCCCATCAACTTCGGGCAGTGGTGGGACGCGCTGGCCGCGCACGGCGTCGAGCGCAAGATCTGGCTGTCGCAGACCAGCCACGTCGACCCGTTCGACTACCGCCGCGCCCAGTGGGTGGACACCCTGCACCAGTGGTTCGACCACTACCTGATGGGCGTGGACAACGGCATCCAGAACGGCCCGCAGCTGTCGGTCGAGCGCACCCCGGACAACTGGGTCGACGCGGCCCAGTTCCCCGAGGCGTCCGCCGCGTCGGGCCTGAAGCTGAGCGCCACCACCACGAACGGCCTCGGCAAGCTCGGCAGCACCGCGCCCAAGGCCGGCGCCGTCGAGTCGTTCACCGACAACCCGAGCCTGAGCGAGACCGACTGGGCCACCAACCCGGACACGGCCAACGGCGCCCGGGTCGTGTTCAGCAGCGGCACACTGGCCAACCCGGTGACGGTGTCCGGCACCAGCACGATCACCGTGACGGCCTCGTCCTCGGCCAGCAGCGGCCAGGTGTCGGCGGTGCTCGTCGACCTCGGGCCCGAGACCGTGCGCGACTTCGCCGGGCAGGAGGAGGGCATCACCACGCTGACCACCAAGTCCTGCTTCGGTTCCGGCACCACCGGCGACACCGGCTGCTTCCTGGACACCCAGGCCGACACCGTCAGCACCAACGCCCAGGTGATCTCCCGCGGCTGGGCCGATCTCGGCCACTACGCGTCGCTCAACAGCAAGGCCACGCTGACGCCGGGCAAGTCGTACACGATGACGTTCAAGCTGGCCCCGACCGACCACCAGCTGGCGGCCGGGCACCGGCTGGCGCTGATCGTGGGCGGCACCGACAACGGCTGGATCAACGCCGGCAGCGCCAAGCCGAAGATCACCCTGGACCTGACCAGGACCGCCATCCAGGTCCCGTTGGTGGGCTCGCTGCCGTAGGAGCCCCCGGGCCACGGGCGGTGTCGGCCGCCCGTGGCCTAGGGTTCGCAGCCGTGCGACTCGTGCTCGGCTCCCAGTCCCCCGCCCGCCTCGCCGTGCTGCGTTCCGCCGGCATCGACCCCGTGGTCCGGGTGTCCGGTGTGGACGAGGACGCGGTGGCGGCCGCGCTGACCGATCCCCGACCGGCCGAACTCGTCACGGCGCTGGCCGAGGCCAAGGCCCACGCCGTGGTCGAGGCGCTGGCCGGCGAGCCGCCCACAGAGCTTCTTGAAGAGGCAGTGGTGATCGGCTGCGACTCGATGCTGTCCATCAACGGCCGCATGGTCGGCAAGCCCGGCACGCCCGAGGTGGCGCGGGCCCGCTGGCAGGAGATGGCCGGCAAGACCGGCGAACTGCTCACCGGGCACGTGATTCTGCGGCTGTCCCAAGGCGTTGTCGACCGCACGGCATCGGGCACGGAGACCACCACGGTCCGTTTCGGCACGCCCAGCGACCGTGAGCTCGACGCCTACATCGCCACCGGGGAGCCGCTGGCCGTGGCCGGCGGCTTCACCCTGGACGGCATGGGCGGCTGGTTCGTGGACGGCATCGACGGCGACCACTCCAGCGTGATCGGCATCAGCCTGCCGCTGACCCGGCGGCTGCTGGCCGAGGTGGGCGTCAGCGTGATCGACCTGTGGTCATGACGGGCACTCGATCAGCTGCATCGGCTGGGGGGTGACGACCGGCCAGCCCGGCACCTGCTGCGAGCTGGCATAGCTGTTGGTGCAGCCGATCTCCTCGCCCGTGGCCTGGAAGACGGCCACCGCGACCTTCGTGCAGGAGGCGGGCATGTTGCCGCCGCAGCGGCTCTGCGTCGTGACCACGTCGGGGATCGCGTCGCCGTCGACGTCGCGCAGCGCCAGGTAGCCGGCGTCCGAGCTGAACGGGGGCTGCGTCTGCCGCCAGGTGCCGCGGTCGTCGGTGAAGACCTCGCCGATCAGGTCGTCGCCGTCCTTGCCCTGGAGCAGGCAGACCGAGGTCTTGCCCTCCTCGCACGTGATCGCCTTCGCGTCCACGGTGGCGATCTGCGAGCTGAACAGGACCGCGCCGCGCTCGGAGGTGATGCGCAGCCGGGCGTCGTGGCCCTTGCCGTCGGCCAGCAGGTCCACGGTCTCCTTGAACTGGGGCATCGACACGCTGGTCAGCTTCACGCACGGCGTCTCGCCGCACAGCTGCACCGGCCCGGTCGGGGCCGTCGGCGCGGTCGGCTGGGTGCCGGTGGACGGCGTCGCCGCGGCGTCACGGAGCTGCCGCATGACCACCGTGGTGCCGATGGCGGCGACCAGCACCAACACCGCGGCCACCACCGCGATGTACACCGGCCTCGACGCCCTGCTCACGCGCCGGTCCTCCTTCCCGTCTCGACCGCTCCAGCATGAGTCTGCACGTCAACCCGGGTCCGGCGCTCGTCGTGTCGTGAGCATGGTCTCCTCCCGCGCCGGGTTACTCGTCCGTAGACTGCTGCGAAACGCGCGCGTTCCGCTGGAAGTCGTACGAGGAGGTATGGCGTGCCAGAGTCGGCCGCAGACCTGGGACCCGTCACGCTGCACAAGGTCCTGGTCGCCAACCGGGGTGAGATCGCCGTGCGGGTGATCCGCGCCTGCCGTGACGCCGGCCTGGCCAGCGTCGCCGTGTACGCGGACCCCGACCGGGACGCGCCGTTCGCGCGGATGGCCGACGAGGCCTTCGCCCTCGGCGGCTCCACACCGGGCGAGAGCTACCTGGTCATCGACAAGCTGCTGGACGTGGCCAAACGGTCCGGCGCCGACGCCGTGCACCCGGGCTACGGCTTCCTGTCTGAGAATGCCGACTTCGCCCAGGCCGTGCTGGACGCCGGGCTGATCTGGATCGGCCCCTCCCCGCAGTCCATCCGCGACCTCGGCGACAAGGTCACCGCGCGGCACATCGCCATGCGCGCCGGGGCCCCGTTGGTGCCCGGCACCAAGGACCCGGTGAACGGTCCCGACGAGATCGTCGCGTTCGCCGAGGAACACGGGCTGCCGGTGGCGATCAAGGCCGCCTTCGGCGGCGGCGGCCGCGGCCTGAAGGTCGCCCGCACGCTGGAGGAGATCCCCGAGCTGTTCGACTCCGCGGTCCGCGAGGCCGTGTCAGCGTTCGGGCGCGGGGAGTGCTTCGTCGAGCGCTACCTGGACAAGCCGCGTCACGTCGAGGCCCAGGTCGTGGCGGACAAGCACGGCAACGTCATCGTCGTCGGCACGCGCGACTGCTCGTTGCAGCGCCGGCACCAGAAGCTGGTCGAGGAGGCCCCGGCCCCGTTCCTCACCGACGACCAGCGGGCCCGGATCCACTCGTCGGCCAAGGCGATCTGCGCCGAGGCCGGCTACTACGGCGCCGGCACGGTCGAGTACCTGGTCGGCCTGGACGGGTCGATCTCCTTCCTGGAGGTCAACACCCGCCTGCAGGTGGAGCACCCGGTCAGCGAGGAGACCTCCGGCATCGACCTGGTGCTGGAGCAGTTCCGCATCGCCGCCAACGAGAAGCTGCGCTTCACCGAGGACCCGACCCCGCGCGGTCACTCGATCGAGTTCCGCATCAACGGCGAGGACGCCGGCCGCAACTTCCTGCCGGCCCCCGGCCTGGTCGCCACGTTCGTCGAGCCGTCCGGTCCCGGCGTCCGCGTGGACGCCGGCGTGCGGTCCGGCGACGTGATCGGCGGGCAGTTCGACTCGTTGCTGGCCAAGCTGATCGTCACCGGCGAGACCCGCGAGCAGGCGCTGGCCCGGGCCCGCCGCGCGTTGGACGAGATGGTCGTCGAGGGCATGGCCACCGTGCTGCCCTTCCACCGTGCGGTCGTGCGGGATCCGGCGTTCACCGCCGAGGACGGCTTCACCGTGCACACCCGGTGGATCGAGACCGAGTTCGACAACACCATCCCGCCCTTCACCGACCCGGCCGTGGCCGAGGAGGAAGAGGGCTCGCGGCAGACCGTGGTGGTCGAGGTCGGCGGGCGTCGGCTGGAGGTGTCGCTGCCGTCCACCTTGTCCGTCGGCACGGCCGCCCCCGCCGCCGCGAAGGCCAAGCCGCGCAAGCGGGCGGGCAAGAGCTCGGCGGCTGTCTCCGGCGACGCCGTGGCCGCGCCGATGCAGGGCACCATCGTCAAGGTCGCCGTGGCCGACGGCCAGACGGTCGAGGCCGGTGAGCTGCTGGTCGTGCTGGAAGCCATGAAGATGGAGAACCCGGTGACCGCGCACAAGGCCGGCACCGTGACCGGGCTGGCCGCCACTCCGGGCGAAACGGTCACGCAGGGCTCCGTGCTGCTGGAGATCAAGGACTAACTGACGGATGTCATGACGGGGGACCGTTGGTGCGCCGTACGATTGGCGACGTGAACGAGTCCCCCGAAATGCGGATCGGTGACACCGAACGCGAGCAGGCGCTCGCCGCGCTCGGGGAACACATGAGCGCCGGTCGGCTGACCATCGACGAGTACGGCGAGCGGTCGGCCAAGGTGACGGCCGCCCGCACCCGCGGCGAGCTGCTGGAGCTGTTCACCGACCTGCCCGACCCCAAGCCGGGGGCCGTGCCCCGGCCGCAATCGGCGGCCACCACCGCGCAGCTGCCGGTCACGGCGCCCGAGGCCAAGGTGGAGAAGCGCAGCAACGCGCCGCGCATCTCCATGGCGGCGATCGCCGCCGCCAGCTGGCCGGTGTGCATCGCGATCGGCCTGCTCACCGAGAAGTGGATCGTGATGGCGATCCCGTTCCTGCTGAGCTGGTTCATCGGCTCGCTGTTCGGCGGCCGTGGCCACCACGACGACCGCGACCACGGCCGTCGCGAGCGCGACCGTTTCCGCGAGGAGCGCCGCGCCATGCACGACGACATCCACCGCCGCCGCCGGGAACTGCGTGGACGCGACTAGGTCCACAGTGGACGGCATGCTCATCGTGCTGCCCGACCGCGAGGACGCCGAGCGGGTCGCCGGCGAGCTGGCCGAGCTGGGCTGGCTGCCGTGCGCCGTGCACAAGGAGCTGTTGGCCGGCGAGGACGACGCCGAGGACGCCGACTGGCTGATCGAGCTGGCCACTGCCCCGGACGGCACGCCCGCGAGCGGCCACGAGGAGTATCTGGCGGGACTGGCCGACCTGGCCGACGGGTTCGTGACCAGCATCAACTAGGTTGGCCGCCGTGGAACCGGTCGAGATCAACGCCGGCAGGTACTACCTGCGGCAGCTGCGCGCCGACGACCGGATCGACGACCGGCCGTCGATCCTGGACGCGTTCACCGATCCCATCAGCCGCCGCTGGATCAGCCACCGGATCCTCGATCTGGCCGGGGCCGGCGACTATGTGGCGCTGCGCGCCCAACAGTGGGCCGACGACGAGCGCTGCTCGTGGGCCGTGGCCGACCAGAACAGCGGGGAGCTGCTGGGCGAGGTCGGGTTGAAGGACCTGAACCTCGACGGCGGCACGGCCGCCGCCGCGTGCTGGGCCGCGCCGCGGCACCGCAACCGCGGCGTCGTCAGCGAGGGACTGGCCGCCGCCCTGCGGTTCGGCGCCGGCGCGCTGGGCCTGACCCGGGTCGAGTACCTGTTCCAGGACGGCAACGAGCCGTCCCGGCGGGTCGCCGAGAAATGCGGCTTCGGCCACCACCGGACCATCGACCAGTGCGGGTCCAAGGTTCACGTGTGGACCCTGTCGCTAGTCTGACCGGCCATGCGACTCGCGCTGCTCCTGCTGTGCGCGGCCGTGGCCCTCGCGGGCTGCTCCGTGTACCCGCTGTCCGAGGCCAGCCAGACGCAGTCCTCGGCGCCGCCCGCGCCGACCACGACGACGACCAGCCTCACGCTGCCGCCGCGGCCGCGGGAGATCCCGCTGGACAAGGTCAACCCGTGCACCATCCTGACCAAGGACCAGCGGGCGCAGCTGAGCCTGGACACCACGCCCGCCCCGTACAACGACACCGAGCTCAAGGCACGGGCGTGCACCATGCGGGGGACCTACAGCGGCCAGGTCGCGCGGCTCGCGCTGGTCACCGAAGAGGGCGCCGAGCTGTGGATCTCCGACGAGGCCCAGAACACCGCCAAGGTGACCACCGTCGTCGGCTTCCCCGCGCTGGAGATCCGCACGCCCGGCTTGGACACGCTCTGTAACGTCGAGGTGGACGTGGCCCAGGGTGAATTCCTCGACGTGCTCTTCCGTGACGGCGGCAACGCCACCCCGCTCGCCCAAGATGATCTTTGTCTTGGCGCGCAACGGGTCGCGGAGGCGGCCATGGCCAGCCTGTCCGGCGGCCACTGATGGCGGATTGACAGGCCCGGCGGGGTGGATGTCACCCTGGCCACTGCCCACCGTCACGCAGTGTCGCTAGGATGCGCTGGGTCGCTAGAGTGTGCTGGCGCCCGACACCCGGAGGTCACTCGTGCCGCAGCGGACCACGACCCCCGACCCGGCCGCGGTCGCCGCCGGCGGGTTCCGGGTGGACCCGGCGGCCATGCCCGCCCTGCGCCGGACGTTCACCGCCGCGCTGGTCAAGCTGGACAAACAGATCGAGATGGCCGTCTCCGACGTGCGGATCCGGCCCTGGGCTGGCGACCCCGTCAGCCAGCAGGCCGCCGACGACATCAACGACCACACCCTCGGCGTCGACTCCGCGCTGGACGCCCTGCTGCGCTACCAGCGCCAGCTCAAGGGCGCGCTGGACGCGTTGAGCGAGGTCGAGCAGGGCTATCACACCGTCGAGCAGGACAACACCCTGCTCATCCAGCAGCAGGGCGGCTGCTGATGCCGGCCGACGTCCGCTGGCGCGGCTACACGCACCAGGAGCTCTACGACGCCATCAACTCCGGGCCCGGCGCGGCCGCGTCCGCCCACCCGGCCGCGTGCTGGGGCGGGATCTCCGGCGCGCTGCACGAGATCAGCGGCGACCTGAGCGCCGCCATCGGCGCCACCGCCCAGCACTGGCACGGGGCCGCCTCCGACTCCGCCCTGCACGGCATCGCGCAGCTGGCCCGGTGGGCCGCCGACGCCCACACCAGCGCCGAATCCGTGCGCACCAGCACCGAAGCGCAGGCCGACTACGTCATGCGCGCGCGGGCCGACATGCCGATGCCGGTCAAGGCGCCCGACCCCGGGCCGTCCGGCTGGCTCGGGGACCTGGTGTCGCTGTTCGTCGGACAGATCGACGCCGAGATCATCGAGTCCGCCCAGGACGCCGCCGCGACCAGGGCGTTCGAGGTGATGAGCACGTACGAGACCAACACCGCGGCCAACACCGCCTCGCTGCGGGCCTTCGACCCCGTGCCCGTCGTGACCGGTCCCGTCGTGCCGAGCCAGCGCGGGTACTGACTTTGCTCACCCTGTCCGAGCTGGAGTTCGACGTGCTCTGGGAGCACCTCCGGCTGGCCGAGATGCCGCTCGCGATCAAGGTCGCCTCCCCCGGCAAGACCCACGTCGAGCGCGAGGTCGTCGCCAAGACCGTGTGGGACGCCCTGGCCGAGCGTGGGCTGGTCGGCGGCGCCCTCGGCATCGATCAGGACCTGGTCGACCTGCTCGGCCTGTTGGACGGCGCCGACTACGAGCTGGACGCCCGGCTCTGGCTCGACGGCGGCGTGCGGGCCCTGATCGCCGCCAAGGGCCACGACGCCGTGCTGGCGCGGCTGTCCGACGGGCGGCTGAGCCTGAGCCCCGTCGACATCGACGCGCTGCCTCGGGCCGCCCTGTCCCTGCTGCCCGAGCTGGCCGCCGGTCCCGGGCACTCCATCACCGTGCCCAGCGCCGAACTCGACGCCGCCGCCGCCGAAGCCGAGACCGCCGACGAGCTCGCGTGGATCCTCCGCGACCATGGCGTGTCCCCCGGCGAGGCCGACGAGCTCGCCGCCATGGTCGGCAACGTCCGCCGCCGCGGCCAGTTCGGCGCTGCCGCCCGCGACCGCTACGGCCGCCGCCACCGCCCCGACCGCGTCATCGGCTTCTTCGACACCCCCCGCGGCCGCTACGTCCAGCTCCGCCGGGCCAAACCCGGCGGCGTCGCCTGGAGCACCGTCGCCCCCGCCGACGAACGCCGCCTCGGCCAGCACATCACCGACCTGTTGAACGACGCCGTCCAGCTCACCTTCGCCTGACCTGTGGCTTCCGGTGGTGATCGTCTCGCTTGACGACTACCAGTCGCTCAAGGAGACGGCATACCTGCTTCGCAGCCCGGAGAACGCACGGCGACTGATCACCGCGACCGAGCGTCTCGAATCCGGCGGCGGCGAACACCACACGTTGGCCGACTGAAGCTGGTCCGAGATGAGCTGGCGTGGGTGGACTACGTCTGGTGGCAGTTGACGAGATCCACATCGCCGCCTGCCGGCACCACTACGAGCGGCCGTAGTCGCTACGTGAGTGGCTCATTTCGCATTTTCGCCTTACGTGAGTGGCTCAGGTGCGCCCTGAAGGAAAATGAGCCACTCACGTAGCGAAAAAGAGAGGGGGCGTCAGCTGACGGGGTCGCGGAGGTCGCGGGCTTCGGGGGCGCTGATGCGGCGGGCGTCGGCGGCCTCGTCGTTGGGCTCGGACTGGGAGTCCCGCTCGGCCTGCACGCGGGCGGTGTAGACCTCGACCTCACGGGCGATGCGCGCCTCGTCCCAGCCCAGGACGCCGCCCATCAGCCGGGCGACCTGGTCCGCGCAGTCCACGCCGCGGTGCGGGTACTCGATGGAGATGCGAGTCCGCCGGGTGAGGGCGTCCTCCAGGTGCAGCGCCCCCTCGTGCGAGGCGGCGTAGACGATCTCCACCTGGAGGTAGTCGGGCGCGGCCGGCAGGGGGCGCAGCAGGTCGGGATCGCCGTCGGCGACGGCCAGGACCTCGTGCACCATCGAGCCGTAGCGGTCGAGCAGGTGCCGCACGCGGTACGGGTGCAGCCCGTGCCGGGTGGCGAGCTGGTCGGCCTGGTTGACCAGGGCGTAGTAGCCGTCGGCGCCGAGCAGCGGCACCTTGTCGGTGATGGACGGCTGCAACCGTCCGGTCAGGTCGGCCCCGGCCGCGTCGACGGCGTCGGCGGCCATCACGCGGTACGTCGTGTACTTGCCGCCGGCGATGGCCACCAGACCGGGCGAGACCCGGGCGACGGCGTGCTCGCGGGACAGCTTGGACGTGGACTCGTTCTCCCCGGCCAGCAGTGGCCGCAGGCCGGCGTACACGCCCTCGATGTCGTCGTGCGTGAGCGGCGTGGCCAGCACGGTGTTGACGTGGCCGAGGATGTAGTCGATGTCGGCCTTGGTGGCGGCCGGGTGCGCGAGGTCGAGGTTCCAGTCGGTGTCGGTGGTGCCGACGATCCAGTGGTTGCGCCACGGGATCACGAACAGCACGGACTTCTCGGTGCGCAGGATGAGCCCGGATTCGGCGACGATCCGGTCCCGCGGCACGACGATGTGCACGCCCTTGCTGGCCCGCACGCGGAACCGGCCGCGGCTGCCGGACAGGCGCTGCAGCTCGTCGGTCCACACGCCGGTGCAGTTGATCACGGCGTTGGCCTTGACCTCGGTCTCCCGCCCGTCCTCGGCGTCACGCACCTGCACGCCGGAGATGCGGTCGGCCTCCCGCAGGAAGCCCACAACCTGGGTGGAGGTCCGCACCACGGCCCCGTAGTGGGCGGCGGTGCGGCCGACGGTCATGGTGTGGCGGGCGTCGTCGGCCTGCGCGTCGTAGTAGCGAATGCCGCCGATCAGCGCGGACCGCTTCAGCGCCGGGAACATGCGCAGCGCGCCAGCCCGGGTCAGGTGCTTCTGCCCCGGCACCGAGCTGGCGCCGCCCATGGTGTCGTACATGAGCAGGCCGGCCGCCGTGTACGGGCGCTCCCAGACGCGGTGGCTGAGCGGGTAGAGAAAACTGACCGGCTTGACCAGATGCGGGGCGATCCGGGTGAGCATCAGCTCCCGCTCACGCAGCGCCTCGCGCACCAGGCCGAACTCCAGCTGCTCCAGGTAGCGCAGGCCGCCGTGGAACAGCTTGCTGGACCGGCTGGACGTGCCCGACGCCAGGTCACGGGCCTCGACCAGCGCCACCCGCAGGCCACGGGTGGCCGCGTCGAGCGCGGTGCCGACGCCGACCACACCGCCGCCGATCACCACGATGTCGAAGGTCTCCGAACCCAGGCGCTGCCAGTCACGTTCCCGTTCCGGCACACCGAGCCGGCCGGTCTCCGCCGAGCCGCGTGTCGGGGTCTGCGAGGCTGCTGCTGGTTTCCGGGTGGCCACGCCACTCGCCTCCCGCCTGTTTGACTGCCTGGGTTCCGACGGATCATCACGCTACCGGCTGCGGGCCTCCGGCGGGCAGTGGAGCCGTCCCGCCATGGACAGGGCCGGTACCCCTCAGTAACGTCCGGACTCCCGTTCCAACGGCGTCGACGGGCGTGGAGGTGTGTATGGGCTATGGCGCGATCTTCGTCTGGGAGACGATCGGCACCGCGCTGCTGATCCTGCTGGGCACCGGTGTGGTGGCCAACGCGGTGCTGAAGAACACCAACGGCAACAACGGCGGCACGTTGTTCATCAACGTCGGCTGGGGTTTCGCGGTGTTCACCGGCGCGAGTGTCGCCAATCCGAGTGGTGCTCACCTGAATCCGGCGGTGACCCTCGGACTGGCCATCGCCAAGAAGGTCAGCTGGGACAAGGTCCCCTTCTACTTCGCCGGCGAGATGGCCGGCGCGATCATCGGCGCGATGCTGTGCTGGGCGACCTACAAGCTCCAGTTCGACCGGCACGACGAGCCGCAGAACACGCTGGGCATCTTCTCCACCGCGCCGCGCATCCCCGGCGTGCTGTGGAACCTGGTCACCGAGATCATCGGCACCTTCGTGCTGCTGATCTGGATCCTGGAGAGCCCGACGGTCAAGGCCGGCAGCGACGGCGTCCCGCAGTTCGGCAACTCGGCGCTGGGCTACGCCGGCGTCGCCTTCGTGGTGCTGGTCATCGGCACCTCGCTCGGCGGGCCGACCGGCTACGCCATCAACCCCGCCCGCGACCTGGGCCCGCGCCTGGCGTACGCGTTCCTGATGCCGATCAAGGGCAAGGGCGACGGCAACTGGGGCTATTCCTGGGTGCCGGTCGTCGGCCCGCTGGTCGGCGGCTCGCTCGCGGCGCTGCTCGCGCTGGTCCTGCCCGCTTCCTGACGTCTCGCGACAGTCCGTGAAAGGCGAATTCATGTCCTCCTATGTGGCCGCCATCGACCAGGGCACGACGTCCACCCGCTGCATGATCTTCGACCACTCGGGCCGGGTGGTCGCGGTCGACCAGAAGGAGCACCGGCAGATCTTCCCCAAGGCCGGCTGGGTCGAGCACGACCCGGAAGAAGTGTGGGCCAACACCAGAGAGGTCGCCGCCGGCGCCGTGGCCAAGGCCGACCTGCACGTCACCGACATCGCCGCGGTCGGCATCACCAATCAGCGCGAGACCGCCGTGGTGTGGGACCGGACCACCGGCAAGCCCGTGTACAACGCCATCGTCTGGCAGGACACCCGGACCCAGGCCATCGTCGACTCGCTGGCCGGCGACGTCGGGGCCGACCGGTACAAGGCCAAGGTCGGCCTGCCGCTGGCCACCTACTTCTCCGGACCCAAGATCCGCTGGATCCTCGACAACGTCGAGGGCGCCCGGGCCAAGGCCGAGGCCGGCGACCTGATCTTCGGCAACATGGACACCTGGGTGCTGTGGAACATGACCGGCGGCGTCGACGGCGGCGTGCACGTCACCGACCCGACCAACGCCTCCCGGACCATGCTGATGGACCTGGAGACCCTGGCCTGGGACGCCTCGATCGCCGCCGACATGGGCATCCCGCTGTCGATGCTGCCCGAGATCCGGTCCTCCTCCGAGGAGTACGGCCACGTCCGCGAGCGCGGGGCCCTGGCCGGCGTGCCCATCGCCGGCATCCTCGGCGACCAGCAGGCCGCCACCTTCGGGCAGGCCTGCCTGTCCCCCGGCGAGGCCAAGAACACCTACGGCACCGGCAACTTCGTGCTGCTCAACACCGGCACCGAGAAGGTGCTCAGCGAGAACGGGCTGCTCACCACCGTCTGCTACAAGATCGGCTCCAACGACACGGTGTACGCGCTGGAGGGCTCCATCGCCGTCACCGGCTCGCTGGTGCAGTGGATCCGCGACAACCTCGGCATGATCAGCACCGCCGCCGAGATCGAGGAGCACGCCCGTTCCGTCGAGGACAACGGGGGCTGCTACTTCGTGCCCGCATTCTCGGGACTGTTCGCCCCGTACTGGCGCTCCGATGCCCGCGGCGCCATCGTCGGCCTCACCCGCTTCGTCAACCGAGGCCACCTCGCCCGCGCCGTGCTGGAGGCCACCGCCTTCCAGACGCGTGAGGTCATCGACGCCATGAACGCCGACTCCGGCGTGCCCCTGACGTCGTTGAAGGTCGACGGCGGCATGGTCGTCAACGAGCTACTCATGCAGTTCCAGTCCGACATCCTCGGCGTCCCGGTCATCCGCCCCGTCGTCGCCGAGACCACCGCGCTGGGCGCCGCCTACGCCGCCGGCCTGGCCGTCGGCTTCTGGAAGAGCGAGGACGACATCCGGCAGAACTGGGCCAAGGACAAGGAGTGGACCCCGTCCATGGACGAGGACCGCCGCGCCTCGGAGTACGCCAACTGGAAGAAGGCCGTCACCAAGACCTTCGACTGGGTGGAGTGACAGCACGAAGGGGCCGGTCCTTCAGGACCGGCCCCATCGTGGTCGCCGCTCAGGCCTTGTCCAGCGTCGCGAACATGATGATGTTGTCCACGTAGCTGTGGGCCTTGGTGTCGAACGCCCCGCCGCAGGTGATGACCCGCAGGTCGGCGGTGGAGGTGTCGCCGTAGACGGCGTCGGTGGGGAAGGCGTCCTTGCTGTCCTTCTCCACCTTCTGCACGGTGAAGTGGGCCGTGCTGCCGTCCTGGCGGCCGACGGTGATCTTGTCGCCGGCGGCCAGCTCGTGCAGGCGGAAGAAGATGCCGGCCTGCTTGTTGCCGTCAACGTGGCCGAGGATGACCGCCGGGCCGATCTCGCCCGGCGTGGGGCCGAGCTTGTACCAGCCGGCCTGCATCGGGGCGCTGACCGGCGGCACCTCGACGGTCTTGTCGGGGTTGAGCCCCAGCTGGACCAGCGAGGAATGCGCGCCGATCTTGGGGATGTCCACCGACACCGGGGTCGAGGCCGCCATCGACGGCGACGCGGGGGCCTCGGCGCCGGCGGCGCTGGTCGAGGTCGTGACCGGCGTAGGCGCAGGTCCGGCCGCCGGCGGCTGGGCGCCGCAGCCGGCCGTGAGCAGGCCCGCGAGAAGCAGCAGGCCGACGAGTGTCTTCTTCACCATCACTCCTGATGTTGGTCGCGCCGCCGTGGATTTCGTGCACCCCTGCAAAACGAAAGCCGCGACGGCGCGACCGGTGATGGGCTAGCCATCACCGACCGGACGTAAACCGGCCCTGGGCAGGTTGCCTGACAGGCGGAAATTGTGCTCGGGATGTCACACGAACAGCGTCGCCGCGCCGCCGCCACCGGTCTGCGGGGCGCCGACCGGCTTCACGACGGCCTTGCCCGGCACCTTGAAGGTGGTGCTCACGGTCTTGTCGCCGCAGGTCATCGTCAGCTTGTAGGCGCCGGCCACGATGCCGGGCTTCAGCGTCGCGGCCGCGTTGACGTTAGTCTCCGTGTCGGCCCCGCGGATGTACTGGTAGTCGCCGAAGGTGAGCGCGGACGAGGAGAACACACCCTTGCCCCCGGGACAGTTGCCGTAGGCGACGTTGTGCCCGGCGGTCTGATAGACGTTCACCGCGTCGAGCTTCTCGGCGGTCGCGGCGTTGAGCTGCACGGTGAGCTTGCCCTGCGGCTCGGCCGGCGGGGCCGGCGTGGTGGTGGTCGTGGTCGAGGCGGCCGGCACCGTGAAGCTGGCCGAGCCCGAGCCGTTCTGGCAGTCCACCGACAGCGAGTAGGTGCCGGGCGCGACGCCGGGCTTCACCGTCGCGGTCGCCGACATGGTGATGTAGAAGTGGTTGGACTGGTTGTAGTGGTAATCGCTGAACGTCAGCTCCGACGACACGAAGTGGCCCTCGCCCGGGCAGTGGCCGGACGCCGTGTTGGCGCCGGTGAGCTGGTAGACGTTCGTGGTCGCGCCGTCGTTGAGCTGCGTCGCCGAGTAGTCGGTGGCGAAGGCCGCCGGCGCGACGGCGAGCAGAGCGGTGGCGGCGACAGCGCCGCCGATGATGGTCTTGACAAACATGGCTGGGATCCCCCCGTGCTTTCCGACTCGAACGACAACAAGACGTCGCCCCATCGGGTCTAGTTGCCCCTGACCAGGGGCAACCTTTTCGGGATTTCGAGCGTTGCGCTCAGTCCAGGTCGTCGTGCCGCATCAGCTGGCGGCCGGCGTCGGTGATCGAGCCCGACAGCGACGGGTACACCGAGAACGTGTGGGCCAGGTGCTCGACGGTGAGCTGGTTCTGCACGGCCAGCGCGATCGGCAGGATCAGCTCGCTGGCCGACGGGGCCACCACCACGCCGCCGATGACCACGCCGGTCGCCGGGCGGCAGAACAGCTTCACGAAGCCCCGCCGCAGGCCCTCCATCTTGGCCCGCGGGTTGGTGGCCAGCGGCAGCATGATCGTGCGGGCCGGCACCTCGCCGGAGTCGATCGCCTGCTGGCTGATGCCGACGGTGGCGATCTCCGGGTTGGTGAACACGTTCGCGGCCACGGTCTTGAGGCGGATCGGCTGCACGCCCTCGCCCAGCGCGTGCCACATGGCGATGCGGCCCTGCATGGCGGCGACCGAGGCCAGCATCAGCACGCCGGTGCAGTCGCCGGCCGCATACACGCCGCTGACCGAGGTGCGGGACACCCGGTCGACCGGGATGAAGCCGCCCTTGCCGGCGTCGATGCCGATCCGGTCCAGGCCGATGTCGGCCGTGTTGGGCACGGAGCCGACGGTCATCAGGGCGTGGCTTCCCTCGACCGTGCGACCGTCCTCCAGGTAGACCTTGACGCCCTTCTCGGTGCGCTCCACTCGAGAGGCGCGGCCGTGCTTGGCCATCTCGCTGCCGCGCTCGGTGAAGACGTCCTCCAGCACGGCCGCCGCGTCGGCGTCCTCGTGCGGCAGCACGCGGTCCCGGCTGGACACCAGCGTGACCTTGACGCCGATCTCGGTGTAGGCCGAGGCGAACTCGGCGCCGGTGACGCCGGAACCGATGACGATCAGGTGCTCGGGCAGCTCGGTGAGGTCGTAGATCTGCCGCCAGTCCAGGATGCGCTCGCCGTCGGGCACCGCGCCCGGCAGCACCCGCGGCGTGGCGCCGGTGGCGATCAACACCACATCGGCCGGCAGCACCTCGGTGCCGCCGTCGGAGGTGTGGGCGATGACACGGTGCTGGGCCAGACCCGTCGCGTCGTCGCAGAAGCGGGCGGTGCCGGTGATGATGCGCACGCCCTCGCGCTGTAGCTTGGCCCGCACGTCCGCGGACTGGGCCAGCGCCAGGCCCTTCACCCGTCCGTGCACGACCGGGACGTCCACGGCCGCTTCCGAGTTCTCGGTGCGTATGCCCAGCTCACCGGCGTTGCGGAAGGCGGAGCGGGCACCGGCGGAGGCGATGTAGGTCTTGGACGGCACGCAGTCGTAGAGCACGCAGGCGCCGCCGAGGCCGTCCCGTTCGACCACGGTCACGTCGGCCCCGTGCGGCGCGGCGACCAGCGCCGCCTCGTAGCCGGCCGGGCCACCGCCCATGATCACGATCCGGGTCACCGGGCTCCTCCAAGCAGACCTGTACGCGGGCGTCTAGAACTTACATCCTCACGCGCCGAGTGCTCGGCGTCCCGACTCCTGATCACATCGGTCGCTAGGCTGTCGGTCGTGCCGCTCTACGCCGCGTACGGCTCCAACATGGATCCGAACCAGATGATGGAGCGAGCCCCGCATTCCCCGATGGCGGGGACCGGGTGGCTCGCCGGTTGGCGCCTGTCGTTCGGCGGCGAGGATCTCGGCTGGGAGGGCTCGCTGGCGACCATCGTCGAAGAGCCCGACTCGCAGGTCTTCGTCGTCCTCTACGACGTCAGCCCCCGTGACGAGGCCCGCCTGGATCGGTGGGAGGGCTCGCTCGGCCTGTACAAGAAGATCAGGCTGCGGGCCCAGACCCTCGAGGGCACCGTCGTCGCCTGGCTCTACGTCCTCGACGCCTACGAGGGCGGTCTCCCCTCCGCCCGCTACCTCGGCGTGGTGGCCGACGCCGCCGAAGCCGCCGGCGCCCCCGACGACTACGTCAACGACCTGAGAACCAAACCCTGCCGAGGCATAACCGGCTAACCACCCCCGCGAGTCACGCTCTCGGGCACACCGAATGTAGGTTTCAGGCAGTCAGCCTGCGGGCCCGCAATGCCTCGCGCACCGCGCCGACCAGCCGCGACGGGGCCATGAGGTCGTCGATCGTGGCATGAATGACGATCCAGCCCCGAGCGGCGAGGTCTTCGTCGCGCCTGCGGTCCTGATCATGACGCTCGGCGTGCGCCGCATAGCCGTCGTATTCGACAGCGATCCGAAACTCGGGCCAGGCGAAGTCGAGGCGGTAGAGCTCGCGGCCATCGATCGTGGTAATCGAATGCTGCGGGGTCGGCACGGGCAGCTCGCGGTCATAGAACATCAGCAGCAGCTGGCTCTCGAAGGGCGATTCCGGCAATCCGGTCGCCAGATCGAACATCACTCGCGCCTGCCTGGTGCCTCGAATATCCGCGCGGGCGCTGATCGCCCGGAGCACGGCATCGCGAAACCCGGGCCGCTGCGCGGTGGGCAGGGCGGCCAGCATTTGATCGGCGCAGGCCAGCGCGGTCGGACGGCGCGCGCGGCACAACAAATCGGCGAGGACCTGTTCAGGGGCGAGCAGCCGCAGTCCATCGATTTCTGTGATGTCATCCTCGGTGAAGGTCCCGTTGTGCACCACAACACCCGGAGCCCGCTCAATGCGCCGCGCATAGGGCACCAGAATGTCGATCGGCGCGAAATCAGCAGCGGTGCAGCCATACATTCGGGCTGCGGTGTGTCTGGTCAGCACAGCGCGTTCGCCGGCGAGCAGCAGTGCGGCAGCGGCACGCGTGCGCAGTTGAGTTGTCACTTCCCGACGCAACAGCACCTGTCGGTGAAAGGTGACCAGTTGACCCTGCCTGACCGCGGCGCGGATCGCGTAGCGGCCGAAGGCGGCGATGAGGTCACGCCGCCGGTAGGCACCGTGGAGTCCGTTCGGTAGCTCAATCATGGATCCACGGTGCCCCGGCAGCGCAGTGCCCGGAAGCCCATTCCACAGACTGTGGATAACTCCCGCGAACTGTGGATAACTGCCCGAAACCTACATTCGGTGTGCCTGAGAGCGTGACTCGCGGGGGTTAGGCGAGGGCGGTTAGGGCGGCGTGGACCATTACGCGGACGCCTACCAGGAGGGCGCGTTCGTCCAGGATGAAGGTGGGTTGGTGGAGGTCGTACTGGCGGTCCTGGCCGGACCAGACGCCGAGGCGGGCGAAGGAGCCGGAGATGTGCTCCAGGTACCAGCCGAAGTCCTCGCCGCCGGACGACTGCTCGGTGCCGGCCAGGGCGTCCTCGCCCAGGGCGGCCTCGATGCCGGCGCGCAGCACCGCGGTGCTCTCGGCCTCGTTGACCACCGGCGGCACGCCCCGGCGGTGCTCCAGCTCGAAGCCGACGCCGGTGGGCCACAGCAGGGACTGCACGAGGTCCTTGACCAGCGGCTCCAGCTCGTTCCACACGTGGTGGTCACCGGTACGCAGGGTGCCGCGCAGCATGCCGTCCTGGGGCACGGCGTTGGCGGCCTGGCCGGCGTGCACGGCGCCCCACGTCAGCACGGTCCCGGACCGGGGGTCGACCCGCCGGTTGAGCAAGGCGGGCAGGCCGGTGATGACAGTGCCGAGGGCGTGCACCAGGTCGGCGGTCAGGTGCGGCCGGGAGGTGTGCCCACCGGGCGAGGTGAGGCGCAGCTCCAGCATGTCGGCGGCGGAGGTGATGGCGCCGACGCGGGTGCCGACGCGGCCGACCTCCAGCCGGGGGTCGCAGTGCAGGCCGAAGATCCGGTCGACGCCCTCCAGGGCGCCGGCGGCGATGACGTCCAGCGCGCCGCCGGGCATGGCCTCCTCGGCCGGCTGGAAGATCAGCCGCACCCGGCCGGGCAGCTCCGGCGCGGAGGCCAGGGCCATCGCCGCGCCGAGCAGCACGGCCGTGTGGGCGTCATGCCCGCAGGCGTGGCAGGCGCCCTCGTTGGTGGACGAGAACGGCAGGCCGGTGTTCTCGGTCAGCGGCAGCGCGTCGATGTCCGCACGCAGCGCCACGCAGCGCTCGCCGGAGCCGATGTCGCAGATCAGGCCGGTGCCACCGGGCAGGATCTCGGGGTGCAGGCCCACGGACCGGAGCACGCCGGCGATCAGCTCCGTCGTCTCGTGTTCCTGCCGGGACACCTCAGGGTGGGCATGGATGTGCCGTCGCCAGGCCACGACGTCGGCCGCTCCCGATGTCAGCCACTCGTCGAGCCAGGCCGGGCCGCGCCCGGCGCCCATGTCCACCACGTCGGACATGCTGACCCCGGAATCGGTGATCAGCACGTCGGACGCCTCGTCGTGCCGGCGGCCGTCGCCCTCCATGGGCAGTTCGGGCCGCGAATCCAGCACGGTCACGCCGCACCTCCAGCGCGTGCCACGCGGTGTCCAGCGCCGGTCAGCAACCGCTCCCGCTGTGCGGGGTCGGTCGCCGCGGCCACCGCCGTCCACGCCAGGGCGAGCGCGCCGTCCAGCACGGCTCGGTCCCCGGTCGGCGTGGCGCAGGCGGCGGCGAACTCCGGCTGGTGGTTCACCGCGTCTCCGCAGTCGATCGATATTGACGGGTGGATACCGGGCAGCGCTCGGGTGACGTTGCCCATGTCGGTGCTGCCGGTCAGGCGGAGCAGCTCGTCTTCGTGACTCATCGGCGCGCGGCCGAGTTCCGTCACGGCCTCGCGGTACGCGGAGGCCAGCCAAGGGTCGGGCGCCAGCTCGGTGTACTCCGCCGAGATCGCCCTGACCTCGTGCGTGCACCCGGTGCCGACGGCGCCGGCGGTGAAGCAGCCCTGGATCCGGTGGACCAGGCGCTCAAGGGATTCGTGGTCGGCCGCGCGCAGGTAGAACTGGCCGGCGGCCGTCGCGGGAACGATGTTCGGGGCGGCCCCGCCGTGCGTGACTATGCCGTGCACCATCTGCTTGGGCTCCAAGTGCTGCCTGGCCAGGCCGATCGCGACCTGCGCGATGGTCAGCGCGTCGGCCGCGTTCACGCCCAGCTCGGGGGCGGCGGCGGCGTGCGAGGCCCGGCCGGAGTACTCGACCTCCAGGTCGACGATGGCCAGCGACGGCGAGGCGACCGCCTCCCACGGCGCCGGGTGCACCATCATCGCCAGCCCGACGCCGTCGAACACTCCGTGTTCCAACAGTTGGACCTTGCCGCCGCCGGATTCCTCAGCAGGGGTGCCCACCAGTTTGACCGTCACACCTAGATCGTCCGCCACATCGCGCAGCGCGATGGCGGCTCCGGTCGACGCGGCGGCGATGATGTTATGTCCACAGGCGTGGCCGACCTCGGGCAGCGCGTCGTACTCGGCGCACAGGCCGACGACCAGGTCGCCGGAGCCGTAGGTGGCGGTGAACGCGGTCTCGAGGCCGGCGACGCCCCGCTCGACCTGGAAGCCCTCGCGCTCGGCCAGATCGGCGACCTTGGCGGCGCTGCGGTGCTCCCGATAGGCCAGTTCAGGCTCGGCGTGAATGCTCCGGGAGAGTCCCACGAGGGCGTCCGCGTACCGCTCAACGGATGAACGGCAGGTCGCCTTGGGGTGGCTCACCCTGTTCATCCTGCACCAAGCGTGCTGGGGGCTCGCTCGACTTTCGCCCTTCCAGGGCCAGCCGGCAGCGATGTTGCGACGAACGGCGCAACCGACCCGCGGAAGTTATGCCTGGCTGTAACGGAAGCCCGCTGATGATCATGAAATCGGCGGCAGACGGTCAACTGTCCCACATGGTGAGACAGAGGATCAGCTGGCCTTCTGGCGCTTCTTGCGCACCCGGCGGCCGTACCAGACGATCGCGAACAGCACGACGACCACCACGAAGATGATCACGCGCTGGCGGGCGTCGTCGCCGAGGCTCTGGTTCTGCGGCGGGTTGAGCGACGGTCCGGGCGGCGGTGTGGTGGTCTGCGCCCAGGCCGGGCCCGCGAACAGCACGCCGAACACCAGCACGGTGACGAACGCAGTCACCCGGGCCATGAACCGCCTCCTCCTGTTGATCACAAGCCTACGTGGCCGTGGATCTGGGCGACAGCCGCCGTGTAGGCGGTGCGCACCGCCGCGCCGCCCTCACTCCGCCCGATCGCCTCGGCCCGCATCGACCACTCGGGCGGTTCCTCCGCGCCGGACAGAGCCCACGCGGCCTGCCGTGCCGCGCCCAACGCCACGTATTCGGCGGGCTCGGGAACCTCCACCGGCGCATCGAACAGGCCGGACGCGACCGCCTGCACAGCGGCCGACCGCGCGGCGCCGCCGATCAACAGCACCCGTCGCGCCTGCACTCCGACCCGTCGCAGCTCGGCCAGCCCGTCGGCCAGGCCGCAGAGCATGCCCTCGACCGCCGACCGGGCCAGGTTCTCCGGCGTGAGGTTGCCGCGCCGGATGCCGGTCAGGGTGCCCGAAGCATCCGGCAGATTCGGCGTGCGCTCCCCGTCGAGATAGGGCACGAAGACCAGGCCGCCCGATCCGGGTTCGGCCCGCAGGGCCAGCTCGTCGAGGCCGGCGAGGTCGGTGCCCAGCAGCGCGGCGGTCGTGGTCAGCACCCGCGCGGCGTTGAGCGTGCAGACCAGCGGCAGGTAGCGGCCGGTCGCGTCGCAGAAGCCGGCGACGAAGCCGGTCGGGTCGGCCGTGCCCTCCTCCGTGACGGCGAAGACCGTGCCGGAGGTGCCGAGCGAGACGACGACATCGCCCGGTCCGGCGTTGAGGGCCAGGGCAGCGCCCATGTTGTCGCCCGTGCCGGCGGCGACCAGAACACCGTCGGCCGTACGTCCGGTGACCTCGGCCGGCCCGAGCAGCCGGGGCAGCCTGGGCGTGCGGCCGCCGAAGGCCTCGGAGAGCAGGTCGGGCAGCCATTCGCCGGTACGAGGCGAGAAGTAGCCGGTGCCGGACGCGTCGCCACGGTCGGTCGCCGGCTCCGTGCCCGGCTCGGCCAGCGCCCAACTCACCCAGTCGTGCGGCAGCATCACGCGGTCGACCCGGTCCGCGGCGGCCGGCTCGTGCTCGGCCAGCCAGGCCAGCTTGGTCACGGTGAAGCTGGGCACCGGGACCGAGCCGGTCAGCTCGGCCAACCGGTCGGCACCGTGCTTCGCGACGAACTGCTCGGTTTCCGCCGCCGACCTGGTGTCGTTCCACAGCAGCGCCGGCCGCACCGGCTCGCCGTCGGCGTCCACGGTGACCATGCCGTGCTGCTGGCCGGCGACCGCGATCGCGGCGATCGGCTCCGACACACCGGCCCGCGCCTCGGCGATCGCCCGGTCGCAGGCGACCTGCCAGGCCCGGGGATCGACCTCGGTGCCGTCCGGGTGCGGCTGCCGGCCCTCGCCCACGACACGGCCCGTCTCGGCCACGACCACCAGCGCTTTTGTCGACTGCGTCGACGAGTCGACACCGATCACCAAGGTCACGGCGTCGATCCAACCGGAGCGACGGGCCGTGCGGAAGGCTTCAGCGCCGCTCGCCGCCGTAGACCGAGGCCGCGATCGCCGACTCCACCGCGGCCAGCACCTCGGTTGCCGCCGGCGGCATCGGCTTGGCGGCGCGGTCCAGCCACGCCCGCAGCATCCGTCGGTCCAGCTGCGGTTCGCACAGGTCGTCCAGGCCCAGGTGCCAGGCCAGCAGCGCCAGGCTCACGTTGTAGACGTCCGGTTTGCCCGGCCCCAGCACCGCAGCCCGGATCTCGGCCCGGCCGCCGGCCGCCACCAGCAGGTCGACCGGCGGATAGCGGTGCGTGCGGCGCAGGAGGCTCCGCTCGGCGATCGGCGTGATCAGACCGGCGTCGGCGAGTTGGGCGACGACCTTGTCCACGACCACCGGCCGCAGGTGGTCGATCCACTCCCGCACCGGGTATCCGGTCGGCTCGGCGGCGATCTCGGCCAGCACTTCGGCGGATGCCCGGTCGCCGCGCGCGGCCTTTCCCGTGGCCTCGGGACAGCCGTCGTTGACCGATATCCGCCCGGTGAACAATAGGTCGCAGATAATTGCGCCCGACAAACATATTTCCAGCGACGCCCGCGCCACCTGGGCTTTTCCCGTGAACTCGTCGTGCGCGAGGAAGAACAGCGCCTCCGCAAGGGGCAGCCGGGAGTTCGTGTGGGCCACGTGCCGGAAACGTAGCCGCTGCGGGAAGCGGTGTCGAATGGCTAGGGTTGCCCGGAAATGGTGGGACGACTCCTGGGGGAGTAACAAAGGTGGCCACTCGTACGCCGCTGCGTGAACGCGGCCTCGCCCGACCTCGTCTCGGTGTCGTGCAAATTCTGTTCTTCGTCGTCGCCGCGTCCGGCCCGCTGTACGCGATCGCCGGCGGCGTCACCGCGACCTATGCGGTGACCGGTGTCGTCGGCGTGCCGCTGTCCTTCGTGCTGCTGGCGCCGGTGCTCGCGCTGTTCGCCGTCGGCTACGCGGCCATGAGCCGGTACATCACCGGCGCGGGCGCGTTCTATCCGTACGTGGTGAACGGCCTGGGCCGGCCCGCCGGCGTGGCGATCTCGTTCGTGGCGCTCGTCGCCTACAACGCGATCCAGATCAGCGTGTACGGCCTGTTCGGCTGGTCGCTGTCGAACTGGATCAACCCGCTGCTCGGGCTGGACACGCCGTGGTGGCTGTGGGGTCTGGCGATCGCGCTGGTCATCGGCGTGCTCGGCGTGCTTCGCGTGGACATCAACGCCAAGGTGCTGGGCGTTGTCCTCGTGCTGGAGTGCGCGGTGATCGTCGTGACCGACATCGCGCTGCTCGGCTCGCCCGCAGGCGGCGGTGCGCCGTCACTTGCGCCGCTCGCGCCGAGCAGCCTGTTCACGACCGGTGTCGGCGCGGTTTTCGCCTTCTCCGTCGCCGTGTTCACGGGCTTCGAGGGCGCGGCCTCGTACAGCGAGGAAGTGCGGGATCCCCGGCGGACCGTGGCCCGCGCGACCTACCTCGCGGTGGCCCTGACCGCAGTGCTGTACACCCTGTCCGCACTGGCCATGGCCGACGCCGCCGGTCCCGCCAACGTCGTCGGCGCCGCCCAGGCCCAGGGGCCCGGCCTGTTGTTCGGGCTCAACGCGCAACGGCTCGGCAGCCTGTTCTCGGACGTCTCTTATGTCCTTTTCCTCACGAGCCAATTCGCGTCGCTGCTCAGCTTCCACAACTCGATCGCCCGCTACTTCTTCGCTTTGGGCCGCGAAGGCGTGCTGCCCGAGGCTTTGGCGCGCACCAATCGCCGCACCGGCGCGCCCGCCGCCGGGTCCGGATTGCAGACCGCGCTGGGCCTGATCGTGGTGGCCGTGTTCGCCATCGCCGGCCGGGACCCGTTCACCGAATTGTTCGGCTGGCTCGGCACGATGGCCTCGACCGGCGTCGTTTTCGTGCTGGCCGCGGTGTCCGTGTCGGTCATCGGCTTCTTCCGCAAACGGGAACACGACGAGCCCGCGTGGCGGCACACCATCGCGCCGGCGCTGGCCGCCGTGGCTCTGCTGGTGATCCTGGTGCTCATTCTCTGGAACTTCGACGTGCTTCTCGGCACCGCCGGGAATTCGCCGCTGCGCTGGATCCTGCCCGGCATCCTGCTGCTGGCCGCCGTGATCGGCCTCGTGCGCGGCTCGATCCTGCGCCGCCGCAAGCCCGAGGTCTACGCCGGCATCGGGAAGGTGGAGTGATGGACGACGTCGTCCGCCCCGCCTCACGGTCCGAAGTGGACATCGTGGCGCGCATCCTGTCCGAGTCCTTCCAGGACGATCCGGTCAACGCCTGGGTGTTTCCCGGCGACGAGCACCGGCGCTCGGCGCATCCCGTGTTCTTCAAGGCCTTCACCGAGGCCGCCTTCGCCGACGGCGAGGTGTACCTGGCCCATGACCACTCCGCCGCGTCGCTCTGGTTCCGCAGCGAGGGCGGCGAGAGTCCCGAGGAGTTCCTGGACCGGTTCGCCGCCCTCGACGCCGAGGACTTCGCCCGCCTTGTCGCCGTCACCGAGTTGCTCGGCGCCCACATGAGCCCCGAGCCGCACCTGCACTGGCAGTTCTGTGGCGTTGTGCCCACGTCCCAGCGTCATGGCCTCGGCAGTGCCATCGCGCGCCAGCATTTCCGGCGGATCGACGCCGAGGGCATCCCTTGTGCCGGCGAGGCCAGCAATCCCGACAGCGCCCGGTTGTGGCGTCGGCACGGTTTCGTCGACGCCGGCGAGCCGTTCGGTCTGCCCGGCGGGCCGCGGTTCTTCCCGATCTGGCGGGAGCCCCGGGGCTGACGCCGGGGGGCCGACAACACCCGGGGGTCTGCGAAAACCGGGCGGACGCGACTCGTGGAGAATGGCCGCATGTCCACGCCGGAAACTCCACCGCCCGCCCGGTCCCGCGTGATCGCCGGCCGGTACCGGCTCGAACACGTGCTGGGCAACGGGTCGATGGGCACGGTGTGGGCGGCCTATGACGAGTTCCTCCAGCGCAAGGTGGCGGTCAAGGAGGTGCTGCTCCCGCCGGGCATCCCGGCGGGAGAGGCGGACGCGCTGCGGGAGCGGACGCTGCGGGAGGCGCGGGCGATCGCGGTGCTGTCGCACCCCAACGTGGTGACGCTGCACGACATCGCCCGGCATGACGGCGAGCCGTTCGTGGTGATGGAGCTGGTGCCCTCGCGCAGCCTGGCGGAGGTGGTGCGCCAGCAGGGCCCGTTGAACACGCAGCAGACGGCGGCGGTGGCCGACGCGGTGGCGGCGGGCCTGGAGGCGGCGCACCGGGCCGGCATCACGCACCGTGACGTGAAGCCGGGCAACGTGCTGGTCGGGGACAGCGGCCAGATCAAGCTGACGGACTTCGGCATCGCCCGCAACGTCGCCGAGAACACGATGACCAGCACGGGCATCATGCTGGGCTCGCCGGCCTACATCGCGCCGGAGGTGGCCTCGGGCCAGGAGGTGACGACGGCGGCGGACCTGTGGAGCCTGGGGGCGACGCTGTTCGCGGTGGTGGAGGGCGTGCCGCCGTACGACGCGGACGACGACCCGCTGGCCACGGTGACCGAGGTGGTGCACGGCGACGTGCCGACGCCGACCTCGGCCGGCCCGCTGGAGCCGGTGATCACGGGCCTGATGGTGAAGGACCCGGATTCGCGCATGACGCTGGCCGAGATGCGCCGGCGGCTGCGCCCGTTGCTGCCGGAGCCGGGCACCGTGCTGTTCCCGGTGCCGCACGCGGACACCCCGCCGGTGACGCCGCCGAAGCGCCGCTCGCTGTCCCAGCAGTTCGCGCCGCCGAAGGCCCCGGCCCCGCCGACCGACACTCCGCTGGCCAGCGACCCGGGCCCGCTGCCGTTCATGGTGACCAACCCGGCGGCGCCCGCGGTCTCACCGACGCCGGCCCCGAAGCGGCGGCGGCGGCGCGGCAAGGTCGCCACGGCGGTGCTGGCGCTGGTCGCGGCGGCGATCGTGGTGGTGTCCATGGCCGGCGGGTTTGTCCTCACCCGCTACCTCGGCGGCCAGGTGCTGCTGCCGACGGCGGTGGCGTTCGGCAGCACGCCGAGCTCGATGCCCACCTCGACCACCGTGTCCAAGGTGCCGACGACCCGGATCCACGCGAAGGCGATCGTGAAGGTCGGCGACGGCGCCAGCGACTTCGCGGTGGACGTGCCCAACGACTGGCAACAGTTCACCCAGAACCGGCCGGCCACCGACTCGCTGCCGGCCCGGGCCCAGGTGTTCTTCCTCAGCAAGGACGGCACCCAGGAGCTGTCCGTGCAGCACTTCACCAACTTCCCCAGGCCGGGCGCCTACCTGGACGCGGTCCGGGCGCTGCCCAACGTCAACGTGTCGCCGGTGCAGCCGGCGTCGGTGCCCGGCTTCACCAACGGCCAGCTGCTCGACTACAAGCAGGACACCGGTGGCTCGCTGCTGCCGCAGACGGTCGCGGCCACGCTGGTGAAGGGCAACGACCTGTGGGTCGTGGCGGTGAAGGGCACGACCGGCGGCAACAGCAACGCCGACGCCTCGGCCCGCAACCTGTTCAACCAGATCTACCCGCAGTTCGAGGTCACCGGCTGAGGGTGTTTTAGGCTCGCCGGTGTGACCGGTATCAGCGAAGACTCCATTTCCCCCGACGCGCTGGCGACGGCCGCGGCGGCGGCGCTCGTCGAGCGCACCGGCGTCGACCAGCACGACGTCGCCGTCGTCCTCGGCTCCGGCTGGCGACCGGCGGCCGACGTGATCGGCGCGGCCGAGCACGAGGTGCCGATGTCGGAGCTGCCGGGATTCCGCGCGCCGACCGCGGTCGGGCACGGCGGCACGATCCGTTCGCTGAAGCTGGGCGACAACCGCGTCCTGGTGATGCTCGGCCGGACCCACCTGTACGAGGGCTTCGGCATCGACCCGGTGGTGCACAACGTGCGCACCGCCACCGCGGCCGGCGCCCGCACCGTGATCCTGACCAACGCGGCCGGCGGCCTACGGCAGGGCATGACCGTCGGCCAGCCGGTGCTGATCAGCGACCACCTGAACCTGACGGCCCGCTCGCCGCTGGTCGGGGCTCGTTTCGTGGACCTGACCGACCTCTACTCGGCCCGGCTGCGCGACGTGGCCAGGACGATCCGCCCCGATCTTGAGGACGGCGTGTACGCGGCGCTGCCCGGCCCGCACTTCGAGACGCCGGCCGAGATCCGGATGCTGCGCACGATGGGCGCGGACCTGGTCGGCATGTCGACGGCGCTGGAGGCGATCGCCGCCCGCGCGGCCGGCGCCGAGGTGTTCGGCCTGTCGCTCGTGACGAACCTGGCTGCCGGCATCACGGGCGAGCCGCTCAACCACGAAGAGGTGCTGGAGGCCGGTCGGCTGGCCGCCACCGACATGGGCACCCTGCTGCGTGACCTGGTGACCAAGGCGTGAGCGAGCTTGCGAGCGAACCATTCAACGCAGAGCGTCCGCGAACGCGGACACCGAGCGCCAGCGAGGTGCCGCAGTGAGCCTGGCGCCGTCTGCTCGTGACGCTGCGTTCCGGTGGATCGCCGACGACCCCGACCCGGCCACACGGGCCGAGCTCCAGGGCGTCGTGGCCAAGGCGATGGCCGGTGACCAGGGAGCGATCGACGAGCTGGCCGACCGGATGTCAGGGCCGCTGACCTTCGGCACCGCCGGGCTGCGTGGCCCGGTGCGAGCCGGTGCGAACGGCATGAACGAGGCCGTGGTGGTGCGGACGACCGCTGGCCTGGCGGACTGGTTGCGGCGCAACGGTCATGGCGGCGGCGTGGTCGTTGTCGGCCGGGACGCGCGGCACGGATCGGAGCAGTTCCACCGGGCCGTCGCGGGCGTGCTGACGGCCGCCGGGTTCGACGTGCGGGTTCTGGACCGGCCGCTGCCGACGCCGGTGACGGCGTTCCTGGTGCGGCAGCTGAACGCGGTCGCCGGCGTGCAGATCACGGCGTCGCACAACCCGCCCGCGGACAACGGCTACAAGCTGTACATCGAGCACGGCGCCCAGATCGTGCCGCCGACCGACCGCCAGATCGAGGCCGCGATCGCCCAGGTGCCGGCCGCCGTGTCGGTGCCGCGCGCCGAGACCTGGACCACCGTCACGGAGGCCGAGGTCGGCCAGTACGTGACGCGGGCGGCGAGCCTGCCGGTCGGCGGCGTCCGAGAGCTGCGGGTGGCCGCGACGCCGATGCACGGTGTCGGGGCCGTCACGCTGGCCGAGGTGCTGACCGCCGCCGGCTTCACCGACGTGCACTTCGTCACGCAGCAGCAGGATCCGGACGCCGACTTCCCGACGGTCTCGTTCCCGAACCCGGAGGAGCCCGGCGCGACGGACCTGCTGCTGGCCCTGGCCGCCGAGGTCGACGCCGACCTGGCGATCGCCCTGGACCCGGACGCCGACCGGTGCGCGCTGGGCGTCCGCGACCGCGACGGCTCGTGGCGCATGCTGCGCGGCGACGAGACGGGTGTGCTGCTCGGCGAGCACATTCTGTCCACAATGGACTCCACTGACGCCTTGGTGGCGACCACCATCGTGTCGTCCTCTTTGCTGTCCAAGGTCGCGGCCGCGCGCGGCGCCCGCTACGACGAGACGCTGACCGGCTTCAAGTGGCTCGTGCGGGCCGGGGACGGCGCCGGAACCGGTCTCGTCTACGCGTACGAAGAGGCGCTCGGGCACTGCGTCGACCCGGACTACGTGCGGGACAAGGACGGCATCTCAGCCGCGGTGCTGGCCTGCGACCTGGCCGCCGGGCTGAAGGCCGAGGGCCGCTCGCTGCTGGACGTGCTGGACGACCTGGCCGCCGCCCACGGCTGGCACCTGACCGACCAGGTTTCGCTGCGGGTGACCGATCTGGGCCGCATCGGCGAGCTGATGGCCAAGCTGCGCACCGATCCGCCGACGGCGCTGGCGGGCGTTTCGGTGACTGCCGAGGATCTCCGGCCGCGAGCCGACGTGCTGGCGCTGCGCGGCGAGGGGGTGCGGGTGTTGATCCGGCCCTCCGGCACTGAGCCGAAGCTCAAGGCGTACCTGGAGAGCGTGGAACCGGTGCCGGACAGGAACGGGCTGGCCGCCGCGCGGGAGCGGGCCGTGGCCCGGCTGGCCGCGCTGCGCGGCGAGGTGGCTGCCCTGTTCGAATAAGGCGCTGTTCGAATAAGGCGCTGTTCGAGTAGGCGGCTCAGGCGGCCGCGATGACCAGCGAGACCACCGCGATCGCCAGGAAACCGCCGGCCAGCAGGTAGGGCAGGTTGCCCGGTCCCGACACCGGTCGGGGCCGGTCTTCCGTCATGCCCGCGACGGCCGCGCGGCCGAACGCGTAGGCGATGGTGCTCAGGCACAGTCCGAAGGCGAGCAGGACCGTGTTGGCCGAGTAGGGGGTGTGGTCGATGCCGGGCCACAGCGACAGGACCACCAGGGGTGCACCGATCAGGCCGATGCCTACGGCGAGCCAGCCCGCGTAGATGACACGCTTGCGCCGGCTGCCGGACAGGAGAGTAGTTGTGACGTCCACAGTTCTTCCATCTATACCAGCATTTCCTCTCTGTGAGACGGCCGGGGTGGCGGTGCGGTTGCCTGTTTCGGGCTCCGTTTTTCCTTGACCCGCCGGCACATCCGTGCGCCACACTGCGTCACCCGATCGCACACGCCCCGCCGGAATCGTGCTGGCAGCCCGGTTTTCGCCCGGTTCGGCGACTACGCACCGTCGACCGGTTGCGCTCCCGGCGGCCGCTCGGCATCGTCCTACCGGTGCCCCGACTGCTGATCGTGCACCACACTCCGTCGCCGAACCTGCAGGCGATGTTCGAGTCGACTGTGGCCGGAGCCACAACCCCGGAGATCGAGGGCGTCGAGGTCGTCCGCAAACCGGCGCTGGCCGCCACCGCCGTCGACGTCCTCGAAGCAGACGGCCTGATCCTGGGCACGCCCGCCTCTTTGGGCTATATGTCCGGCGCGCTGAAGGTGTTCTTCGACCTCGTCTACTACCCGTGCCTCGACGCGACGCAGGGCCGCCCCTACGGCCTGTACGTGCACGGCAACAGCGACATGTCCGGGGCCGTGCGCAGCGTGGAGGGCATCACCAAGGGCCTCGGCTGGAACCGCGTCGCCGAGCACGTGCTGGTCACCGCGACGCCGTCCAAGGACGACCTCCGGGCGTGCTGGGAGCTCGGCGCGACCGTGGCCGCCGGCCTGATGGCGTGACAAAGCCGCCGACCCCCCGACGGCCGGCGGCTTTGTGTGGAGCTACTTGCTGAGGGAGCGCATGCCCGCCTCGGGGTAGCGCGCGCCGGCGACCGCGTCGAGCGGAACGGCGGCCTCGATGGCGGCGAGGTCGTCGGCCGTGAGCTCCAGCTCGGCGGCGGCGACGTTCTCCTCCAGGTACTTGATCCGCTTCGTGCCGGGGATCGGCACCACGTCGTGGCCCCGGTGCTGCACCCAGGCCAGGGCGAGCTGGCCGGGAGTGACGCCGCGCTCGGCGGCGACGGCCTTCAGCGCCTCGACGATGGCCAGGTTCTTGGCGAGGTTCTCCTCGCTGAACCGCGGCTGGCCGGAGCGGAAGTCGCCGTCGCCGAAGTTGTCGGTGGCGGTGAAGCGGCCGGTGAGGAAGCCGCGGCCCAGCGGCGAGTAGGCCACGATGCCCACGCCCAGCTCACGGCACACCGGGACGATCTCGTCCTCGATGTCCCGCGACCACAGCGACCACTCGGTCTGTAGCGCGGCGATCGGGTGCACGGCGACCGCGCGGCGGATCGTCTCCGGGCCGGCCTCGGACAGGCCCAGGTGGCGGACCTTGCCGGCCTGCACCAGCTCGGCCATCGCCCCGACGGTCTCCTCGATCGGCACGCTCGGGTCGACGCGGTGCTGGTAGTAGAGGTCGATGTGGTCCACACCGAGCCGGGCCAGCGACTTGTCGACGGCCGTGCGCACGTAGGCCGCGTCGCCGCGGACACCCCGCACGCTCGGGTCGTCGGCATCGCGGACGAAACCGAACTTGGTGGCCAGCACGACCTGGTCGCGGCGGTCCTTGAGGGCCCGCCCGACCAGCTCCTCGTTGGCGCCGAAGCCGTACATGTCGGCGGTGTCGAGCAGGGTGACGCCGAGGTCGATCGCGCGGTGGACGGTCGCGATCGACTCGGTGTCGTCGCCCTGTCCGTAGAACTCGCTCATCCCCATGCAACCGAGGCCCTGAGCGGACACCTCGAGGTCGCCGAGCTTGCGCGATTCCATCTGTCTCCTTCTCAGCGTCCTACGAGCTTCTGCATTTCGGGGCGGTACCGGTCGCCGGCGACCGCGTCCACGGTGCCGGCGATGGCCGCCAGGTCGTCGGCCGTGAGCTCCAGCTCGGCGGCGGCGACGTTCTCTTCGAGGTACTTGCGGCGCTTGGTGCCCGGGATCGGCACCACGTCGTCGCCCTGGTGCTGGACCCAGGCCAGGGCCAGCTGGCCGGCCGTGACGCCGCGCTCCGCAGCAAGGGTGTTGAGCCGCTGCACGATTGCGAGGTTGCGGTCGAAGTTCTCGCCCTCGAACCGCGGTAGGCTGCGGCGCATGTCGTCCGCGGCCAGGGTCTCGACCGAGGTCACGCTGCCGGTCAGGAAACCACGGCCGAGCGGAGAGAACGGCACGATGCCGATGCCCAGCTCGCGGCAGGTCGGCCGGACCTCCGCCTCGATGTCCCTGGTCCACAGCGACCATTCGCTCTGCAGCGCCGTGATCGGGTGCACGGCGTGGGCGCGGCGGATCGTCTCCGCGCCGGCCTCCGACATCCCCAGGAATCGGACCTTGCCGGCCTGCACCAGCTCGGCCATCGCCCCGATCGTCTCCTCGATCGGCACGTTCTCGTCCACGCGGTGCTGGTAGTAGAGGTCGATGTGGTCCACGCCGAGCCGGGCCAGCGAGCGGTCCACCGCCTCGTGCACGTAGGCACGGTCGCCGCGGACCGCGGGCCCACCGCCGTCGCCCGGCACGAACCCGAACTTCGTCGCGATCGCCACCTGGTCACGGCGTCCCTTGAGGGCCCGTCCCACCAGCTCCTCGTTCGCGCCCCGGCCGTACTGGTCGGCCGTGTCGAACAGGGTCACGCCCAGCTCGACGGCCCGGTGGATGGTGGCCACCGACTCGGCCTCGTCGCCCTGGCCGTAGGACTGGCTCATGCCCATGCAGCCGAGGCCCTGCGGGCCGACCTCCAGCTGGCCGAGCCGCCTCACGCCGACACCTCCTGCACCAGGGTCTGGCCGGCCAGCTTGGCCTCGACCTCGGCGTAGTTGGTGATCTTGTAGTCGAGGATGGCCAGGCACGCCTGCAGTTCGGCGATGCGCTGCCGGACGTCGGTCCGGTGGTCGTGCAGCAGCTGCTTGCGACGGCCGGCGGTGGCCAGCCCCTTGTGCCGGAGCTGGGCGTACTCCCGCATCATCCGGATCGGCATGCCGGTGGTGCGCAGCTTGGTGAGGAACTCCAGCCAGCTGAGGTCCTCGTCCGAGTACGAGCGACGTCCCCCTGAGTCCCGGGCCGGCGGATCGACCAGCCCGATTCGTTCGTAGTAGCGGAGGGTGTCGATGGACAACCCGCTTCGTTCCGCTGCCTGGGCGATCGAGTAAGTCACGACACCGACCGTAGAAGCTGGAGTGCACTCCAGGTCAAGCGCAAAGGCCCGACCGGGTGCCGCAAACGTTTGCTGGTCCGATTGTGGCAGGCTCGGATCCGTGATCGACGAATTCGCGAAGGAGTATCTGCACGGCGACCTGCGCGAGGTCCGGGCGGAGCTGCTCGGCAAGCTGGACGGACTGGGCGAATACGACATCCGGCGGCCACTGACCGTGACCGGGACCAACCTGCTCGGCCTGGTCAAGCATCTGACGCTGTCGGAGGCCCGGTACTTCGGCGAGGTGTTCGGCCGGCCGTGTCCGGACCCCATGCCGAGGTGGGACGACCTCGCGGAGCGCGGCAGGGACATGTGGGCGACCGAGCACGAGACCCGTGGGGAGATCGTCGACCGCTACCGGCGCGTGTGCGCGCATTCGGACGCGACGATCGACGCCCTGGCCGTGGACGCCGCCGGGCACGTGCCGTGGTGGCCGCGGCCGGACGTGATGCTGTTCAACGTCCTGGTCCACATGCTCACCGAGACGAGCCGGCACGCCGGACACGCGGACATCCTGCGCGAGCAGCTCGACGGCGTGACGGCGGCCCCGCGGCGGGACGCGGCGTTCTGGCAGGAGCGGCGGGCGGAGATAGAGCGAGCGGCGGTCAGGTTTTCGGCAGGGACCAGTTCTCGAACCGAGTAGCCAGGTCCGTGACGTCGAGGCGGCCGTGGGCGACGGCGCGGACGACGCCGAGGGCCTCGTCCTCGTCGGCGTCGATCCACCAGCCGTTGATGTCACAGAGGGCAACGGCGGCGACCCAGCCCAGACGCCAGTTGCCCTCGGCCAGCGGCCGGGTGCGGACCACGGAGTGCAGGACGGCGGCGGCCTTGAGCCACAGGGTGTTGTAGGCCTCCACGCCGAGCACGGTGGCGCGGGGACGGTAGGCGGCGGAGTCGAGCAGCCCGAGATCGCGGACCACCAGGTCGCCGCCGGTGACGGCGGTGGCCAGCACCAGAAGGTCGCCGGCGTCGAGGTACTCGGTCAACTCAGGCGGAACCGAGCCGTTCGAGCAGGCCCTGGTACCGGGGCAGGACCCGGCCGAGCACCTCGCCCAGCTGCTCCTCCTTCTGCAGCCGGGCCCAGCGCTCGGCCAGCGCGAGCCGCATGATCTCCTGCTTGGAGCGCCCCTCGGCCGCCGCCAGCGCGTCGAGCTGGCGGTTCTCCTCTTCGCTCAACCGCAGAGTCATCGCCACGCGGCCACGGTACCAATCTGGTATCAGGCGGGTCCAGCGGTGGCCAGGCGCTTGCGCGAGCTGTTGCTGTCCTTGGTGATCTGCTCGTGCGTGAAGGCCGCGCCGAGGCCGAAGGCCGGCATGTTGGCGTAGACGACATCGGCCTGCCCCGGCTTCACGACGTAGGTCTCGTGCCAGACGCCGACGGTGCCGTCGGCGCCGACGGCCCGGTTGTAGGCCTTCCACGCCTCCAGGTGCGGCGCCTCCTTGGCCGCGGCGAAGTTGATCAGGTCCTCGGCGCTGCGCCAGTACGACATCAGGATCGTGGTGCGCCCGAACCACGAGTGCCCGCCGAGAAAGCCCAGCTCGGGGTGCTTGCCGAGGTGCACGAGCATGCGCGGCATGGCCGAGGCCACCGGCAGCCACTTGTCCACCCGCCACGGCTTGTTGACGCGCATGCCGATCAGGAAGACCGCGCCCCCCTCGGCCGGCAGCCGTCCCGTCCATCGTCCGTCGAACACCATCTCTGACCCCTCCCCGTGAATTGTGACGCCGTTATAAAACACCGTTTCGGATACACTCGTCAAGTGCCACGACCGAAGACCCACGACGAGGCCCTGCGCGGCCGGCTGCTGACCTGCGCGGCGGAACTGATCTCCCTGGACGGGGTGGACGCGCTGAGCCTGCGCAAGCTGGCGGCCGACGTGAACACGTCGACGACGGCGGTGTACTCGCTGTTCGGCGGCAAGCCCGGCCTGATCAGAACCGTCTACCTGGAGGCGTTCGAGGGCTTCTCGCGGGAGCTGCGGGAGACGCCGGTCTCCGACGATCCGGCCGAGGACCTGATCCAGCTCGGCCTGGCCTATCGCCGGTACGCGCTGGCCCAGCCCCACCTCTATGCGCTGCTGTTCACCGACGCCGCGCGGGCGCACATCAACCAGGACGTGCTGCTGGCCGAGGTGTCGGGCTCGGCCTTCCGCGTGCTGCGCGACACCGTGCTGCGGGGCGTCGACCGAGGCGTTTTCGTCGACGAGAACCCGGACCTCATCGCGATGGCCGCCTGGGGCATCGTGCACGGGCTGTCATCACTGGAGCTACAGGGGAATCTGCCGCCACGGGAGCTGATGGACCCGGCCTTCGAGCGGGCGGTCCGTGCGCACGTCGACGGCTGGCGCCGGGTCCGCGGACACGAAACGAGGCCCGGGGAAGTGGCCGCCACGTGACCTCCCCGGGCCTCGCCCTTCGAATAATGTGGTCCAGACCACCTTTCGTCAAGGTCTAGACCAGTGCGGACACTCGAAAGACGCAGCCGGAAAACTGGCAACCGTTAGATGTAAAGCTTTTCTCAGACTGCCCCGTACTGACGGTCGCCGGCGTCGCCGAGACCCGGCACGATGAAGCCGGACTCGTTGAGCCGCTCGTCGATGCTCGCCGTCACGATCCGCACCGGCAGGCCGGACTCCTCCAGCCGGCGAATGCCCTCGGGCGCGGCCAGGGCGCACACGGCGGTGACGTCGGTGGCGCCACGCTCGGTGAGCAGATTGATCGTGTGGACCATGGACCCGCCGGTGGCCAGCATCGGGTCGAGCACCAGCACCGGCCGGCCGGCCAGCGACTCGGGCAGCGACTCCATGTACGGCGTCGGCTGGAGGGTCTGCTCGTCGCGGGCCAACCCGACGAAGCCCATCTGGGCGTCGGGAATGAGCTTGTGCGCCTGGTCGGCCATGCCCAGGCCGGCCCGCAGCACCGGCACGAGCAGCGGCGGGTTGCTCAGCCGGTAGCCGTCGGTGCGGGCGACGGGCGTGTGGATCCGCTCGGTGGCCACGGGGGCCTCCCGGGTCGCCTCGTAGACGAGCATCACAGTCAGCTCATGCAGGGCGGCCCGGAACGCGGCGCTGTCGGTGCGCGCGTCCCGCATGGTGGTCAGGCGGGCCCTGGCCAGCGGGTGATCGACGACGAGGACGTCCATGGGCGGTCACGTTAGCCGCCGGATGTCCGGCTTTCGCGTGACGGGTCCCCCATCTGGTTGACAGTGCGCCACGGGCTGTTTTAGATAGCCTCGCCTTACCTACAGGTTAGGCACGCCTATTGGGAGACCTGATGCTGCCCACGTTCGTGATCGGACTGCGCGAAGGCCTGGAGGCCTCGCTGATCGTCGGGATCATCGCCGCGTTCCTGGCCCAACAGGGCCGCAAGGACACGCTGCGGCAGGTCTGGATCGGCGTCGGCATCGCGGTGGCGCTGTGCGTCGTCATCGGCGTCACCCTCCGGATCGTCTCCCAGGAGCTGCCGCAGCAGGGCCAGGAAGGCCTGGAGACCGTGGTCGGCGCGCTGGCCGTGGTCATGGTCACGTACATGGTGCTGTGGATGGCCAAGCACTCCCGCGGCCTGAAGAAGGAACTCGAGGGCGCCGCCGCCAGCGCGCTGGCCCAGGGCTCCACCATGGCGCTGGTCGTCATGGCGTTCCTGGCGGTGCTGCGCGAAGGCTTCGAGACGGCGGTGTTCCTGCTGGCGCTGACCCAGGCCAGCGGCAACGCCACGCTGTCGTTCCTCGGCGCGCTGCTGGGCATCCTGGTCGCCGCGGCCATCGGATACGGCATCTACAAGGGCGGCGTGCGGCTCAACCTGAGCCGGTTCTTCCGCATCACCGGCATCGTCCTGGTGATCGTCGCCGCCGGCCTGGTGATGTCCACGCTGCACACGGCGTTCGAGGCGCACTGGCTCACGTTCGGCCAGGAGCGGGCGCTGAACCTGTCGTGGCTGGTGGTGCAGGGAACCCCGCTGTACTCGCTGTTCAGCGGCGTGCTGGGCGTGCAGCCCTACCCGACGGTGATCGAGCTGACGGGCTGGCTGGTCTACGCCGTCCCGATGCTCGCGTACGTGTTGTGGCCGAGGACGGCCGCGAAGAAGAAGCTGATTGGAGCGAGCAACCCGTGAGAAGCACCATCGGCCTGACCGCGATCGCGGCGGCGGCGACCCTGGCCCTCACCGCCTGTGGGGGCAGCAGCACCAGCGGAAGCGCCCCGCAGAACAACGCGCCCGCAGGCGAAGGTGGCGACGTCACGGTGGCGATCACGGCCGACGGCTGCCAGCCGACGCCCTCGTCGATCTCCAGCGGCACGGTGAACTTCAAGGTGTCCAACAAGGACGCGGGCGCCGTCACCGAGGCCGAGCTGATGTCCGGCACGCAGATGCTGGGCGAGCAGGAGAACCTCACGCCCGGTCTCGACGGCGGCTTCTCCCTGGAGCTGGCCAAGGGCGACTACCAGATCTACTGCCCCGGGGCCAAGCAGGAGAAGTGGGACTTCCACGTGACCGGCCAGGCCAGCAAGTCGTGGAAGGACAACCCGGCGCTGGTCACGGCGACCACCGACTACGGCAAGTGGGTCCTGGACCAGGTCAACCAGCTGGTCACCAGCACGCAGACCTTCGCCGACGCGGTCAAGGCCGGCGACATCGCCAAGGCCGGCGTCGCCTACGGCCCGGCCCGCGTGTTCTACGAGAAGGTCGAGCCGGTCGCGGAGATCTGGGGCGACCTCGACAAGAACATCGACGGCCGCGCCGACGACTTCGACAACCCCGCCGACTTCAAGGGCTTCCACAGGATCGAGCAGGCCGTCTTCGAGGCCAAGAAGCTCGACGGCATGGGCCCGGTGGCCGACGAGCTCGTCGCCAACGTGACCAAGCTGCAGCAGCTGGTGGCCAAGGCGGGCTACCAGCCGGCCGAGATCGCCAACGGCGCCACCGAGCTGGTCGACGAGATCCAGAAGTCCAAGGTCACCGGCGAGGAGGAGCGGTACTCGCACATCGACCTGGTGGACTTCAAGGGCAACCTGGACGGCTCCATGGAGGCCTTCAGCGTGCTGCTGCCGGCGTTGCAGCGCAATGCGCCCGATGTGGCCAAGACGGTGCAGGACCGGGCCGCGGCGGTGTCGGCGGCGCTCAAGCCGTACGAGCAGAGCCCCGGCTACCTCAACACCGGCTACGTCGACTACTCGACGGTGACCAAGGACCAGCAGAAGGTGTTGTCCCAGGCCGTGAACGCGTTGGGTGAGGCGATGTCGCAGGTGGCCGGGAAGGTCGCGCAGTGACGCCGAGCCTGTCCCGCCGCCGACTGTTCTCCGGGTTGGGCGCGGTCGGCATCGGCGGTCTCGTCGCGGCCGACGCCACGGCGACGTCGGCCAGCGCGGCCAACGCCACCCAGGTGGTGCCGTTCAACGCCGAGCACCAGGCCGGAATCACCACGCCGCAACAGGATCGGCTCACGTTCGCGGCCTTCGACGTGATCACCAAGGACCGTGACGAGCTGGTCCGCGTGCTGAAGACGTGGACCGCCGCGGCCGAGGCGATGACCAAGGGCGACCTGGTGCCGGGCGGCGCGGCCGACCTCCAGGCGCCGCCGGCCGACACCGGCGAGGCCGACGGTCTCAAGCCCGGCAACCTGACCGTGACGATCGGCTTCGGCACGTCGCTGTTCGACGACCGGTTCGGGCTGGCGGCCAAGAGGCCGAAGGCGTTGGCACCGCTGCCGAAACTCGTGCCGGAAGACCTGGATCCCGCCTACACCAACGGTGATCTGTGCATCCAGGCCTGCGCCGACGACCCGCAGGTGACCTTCCACGCGGTGCGCAACCTGGCCCGGCTCGGGGCGGGAACCGTTGTGCTGCGGTGGATGCAGCTCGGATTCGGCCGCACGGCGTCGACCTCCAGCGCGCAGGCGACACCGCGCAACCTCATGGGCTTCAAGGACGGCACCCGCAACCTGCGCTCGGAGCAGACCGACCTGATCGACCAGAACGTGTGGGTGGGCCAGGAAACCGACCAGGAGTGGCTGCGCGGCGGCAGCTACCTGGTGGCGCGGCGGATCCGGATGTACATCGAGACCTGGGACCGTGACTACCTGGGCGACCAGCAGAAGGTGTTCGGGCGCTACAAGACCAGCGGCGCCCCGCTGGGCGGCGCCGAGGAGTTCGACACGCCCAACCTCGGCAGCACCGACATCCCCGACGACGCCCACATCCGGCTCGCCTCGCCCGAGCACAACGGCGGCATTCACCTGCTGCGCCGGGGTTACTCGTTCACCGACGGCACCGACGCCACCGGGAACCTGTTGGGGGGCCTGTTCTTCATCGCCTTCATGAAGGACCCCAAGCAGTTCGTGACCGTGCAGAAGGCGTTGGCCGCCGACGCGCTCAACGAGTACATCCAGCACATCGGCAGCGGGCTGTTCGCGTGCCCGCCCGGGGTCACGCCGGGACAGTTCTGGGGACAGGGCCTGTTCACGTAGCGTTCCCGCGGTTCCCGGCGATGTTCACGTCGTCAGGAGCGGTCTCGGGAGGCGGTGCGGCATGGCGGATTCGGGCTGCGTCGGGGTGCCGTGCCGATGTTGGGCGTGCACCCTGCGCCGGTCACGGCGGCCGGTGCCGCGCCGGCCGCCCAACGGGCCTGCGCGGGGGTAGGTCGGGGCTCTAGGCTTTCGACGTGAGCGAGCAGCCTGACCCCATGTCCATGCGGGCCTCGGACGCCGACCGTGAGCGGGTGGCGCAGGTGCTGCACAAGGCGATGGCCGACGGTCGGCTGACCGTGAGCGAGCTGGACGAGCGGCTGGCCGGGCTGTACAAGGCCAAGACCTTCGGCGAGCTGGTGCCGTTCACCCGTGACCTGCCGGACGCGCCCGTGCCCATGCCGGTGGTGCCGGCCGTGGGCGGCCAGCTGTCGCCGATGGTCGGCGGCTCGGCCACGTCGACGGCGTCCATGGCGATCATGAGCCAGACCGTGCGCAGTGGCGACTGGGTCGTGCCGGCGCACTACACCGCGTCGGCGTTCATGGGCGAGGTGAAGCTGGACCTGCGGGACGCCGGCTTCGAGGCCGCCGAGTGCACCATCACCGCCACCGCGATCATGGGCGCGATCCGGATCATCGTGCCGCCGGACCTGACCGTGCGCATCGACGGCATCGGCTTCATGGGCGAGTTCAAGCGCGCTGCCGACGGCCCCGGCGTCCCCGGCTCCCCCGTGCTCCGCATCACCGGCCTCGCCCTGATGGCCGAAGTCTCCGTCAAACGCCGCCCCCGCAAACCCAACCCCCGCCAACTGGACCGCTGAAAACCGCGAGTCCCGCTCTCGGGCACCCGTGTGTCGACTTCCGACACCCCCGCGAGTCCCGCCCAGCGTCACACCGAAACCCGTTCCCCGGCATCCCACCGAATCACGGTTTCGGCACGCCTGTCCCTCAATGGCGGGACACCAGGCGTTTTCACCCGCCTGGCCGGCGATCCCGGATCTAACCTGTGGCGAACATCGGGTCAACTCCAGGAGTCGTCATGGTGAACGTGGTGGCTTTGACGCTGGACGACGGCGACAACGTGCTGGTCGAGGTGGACGGGTCGCTCGACCGCTCCGGCAACCTCGTCACCGAGGCCGGCGGCGCGCTGCGCGAGGCGGTGGAGAAGGTCCGGCCGACACTCCAGGCCGCGCTGGCCAACCTCCGCAACGGCGCCGAGCCGCCGAGCGACGTGACCATCCAGTTCGGCTTCACGGTCACGGGCGGCACCGCCTCGGAGGCCCGCTGCACCATCACGGCGAACTGGGTCCCGTAGCCGAACCCACGTTCCCCAACCGGTTTCATGGTTGCCCGAGAGCGGGACTCGCGGTGTGCCGGAAACCGTGTTTCGGTGTGACGCTGGGCGGGACAGTGAGGATGTAGATGGTGGTCCTCCCGACCCGGTCTGACCCCGAGCGGGACCGGCGTGATGCCTTGCGCGAGATCTGTCGTCCGGACCCGGAGGACCACCAGCTCACCAAGCCGGGCGTCCGTGACCTCATAGGAGCCTGTTAGCCGCAGGCCACCCATCACTGTCCTGTCCGCCCGCCCGGCTGGCGCGCCATCCCAGCCCGTGTCCAGCGAACAGGAACGACACCACCAGCATGCCAAACACCCACAAGACCCCTGCCCACAAGACCCCTGCCCGCAAGACCAACGCCCCGACCCAACAGATCACCCCGATCGGGAACATCACCGGCGGCGTCGACACCCACCGCGACTTCCACGTCGC